>CAJQQC010000073.1 GCA_905480385.1 uncultured Winogradskyella sp. | reverse complement strand
ATTAATAGTAATTGCTGCAGCAATTCTTGGTACTTATTCGTATGGTGTCCTTAAAGACAAATTACCACATTAATGGATAGTTATCAAATATTAGGTTATTCTGCCTCATTAGTTGCTGGTATTATCATGGGACTTATTGGTGGCGGTGGCTCAATATTAACAGTTCCTATTCTCGTATATCTATTAGCTTATAATCCAGTAATAGCAACAGCTTATTCTTTATTTGTTGTTGGCACAACATCTACTATAGGTGCAATTCAGAGTCTAAGACGTGGCCTTGTAGATTATAGAGCGGCGATAATTTTTGCACTTCCCTCTATTATTGGTATCTATTTAACGCGCAAATATTTAGTACCTGCATTACCTGACGTCATGTTTACAGTATCTGGTTTTAAAGTGTCTAGTGGTATCTTTATAATGCTGGTTTTTGCAATAGTTATTTTATTTGCTAGTATTTCAATGATTGTCAAAAAAGCAAATAGCATAGATGACAACAAACATGAGCTGAATTATAATATTGTCACTGTAATAATATTAGGTTTAGTAACGGGAGTTATTAGTGGATTTGTTGGAGCTGGTGGAGGATTTCTAAATATCCCTGTATTGGTTTTTTTTATTAGACTCCCTATGAAAAAGGCAATCGGAACATCATTATTTATTATTTCTATAAAATCTTTGATAGGTTTTCTTGGCGATATCGAACATATAGATATAGATTGGTCATTCCTTTTACAGTTTACTTTGTTCTCAATAATGGGAATCCTTATTGGGATTTATCTTTCAAAATTTATAGATGGAAAAAAACTAAAAAAAGGTTTTGGATTTTTTACCTTGATTATGGGAGCTTACATTATTCTAAAAGAACTATTTTAAGCTATGTGACAAATGTCACATTCTTAAATAACAAGTTTATTAAATTTGTATTATTAAAAATAAAAACATGAAAATAGAACAATTATACACAGGCTGTCTTGCACAGGGTGCCTATTACATTGAGTCTGAAGGAGAAGTTGCTATTATTGATCCATTAAGAGAAACGCAGCAATATATTGATAAAGCTGAGGCTAATAACACTAAAATCAAATATATCTTTGAAACACATTTTCATGCAGATTTTGTTTCTGGACATGTAGATTTAGCAAAAAAAACAGGAGCAACTATTGTATTTGGTCCTGGAGCAAGTACTGAATATGATATACATTCGGCTATAGATAATGAAGAGTTTAAAATTGGAAAAATTACTATTAAGGTGCTACACACACCTGGTCACACTTTAGAATCATCAACCTATTTATTAATTAACGAAAACGGAAAAGACCATGCTATCTTTTCTGGTGATACTTTGTTTTTGGGAGATGTTGGGCGACCAGATTTAGCCATAAAATCAGACCTAACTAAAGAAGATTTGGCTGTTATGCTTTTTGACTCTTTACGTAATAAAATTATGCCTTTAGCAGATGACATTATTGTATATCCTGCACATGGCGCTGGTTCTGCGTGCGGAAAAAACTTAAGTAAAGAAACCGTTGGTGTTTTAGGAGAGCAGAAAAAAACAAATTATGCTTTACGTGCAGATATGACAAAAGCCGAATTTGTAAAAGAAGTTTTAGATGGCATTGCAGCACCTCCTCAGTATTTTGCAAAGAATGCTATGATGAATAAAACTGGGTATTCTAACTTTGAATATGTCCTTAAAAAAGGAGATTCACCGTTAAACCCTGAAGAATTTGAAGCCTTAACAAATCACGAGTCAGCTTTAGTTTTAGATGTAAGGCCACAATCTGAATTTATAAAAAGTCACATTCCTAATTCAATTTTTATTGGATTAAATGGTGGTTTTGCACCATGGGTTGGCGCCTTAATTACAGATATTAAACAACCTATAATTTTAGTGGCTCCTGAGGGTAAAGAAGTAGAAGCTGTAACACGTTTATCTCGTGTAGGATATGATAATACTTTAGGATACTTACAAGGTGGAATTGAAGCATGGGTTTCTTCAGGAAGGGATATCGAAACTTTAGAATCAATTTCTGCCGAAACATTTGCAAATCGCGTAAAATCAGGTGGTATTAATATTTTGGACGTTCGCAAAGATGGAGAATATACAGCTTCACACCTTGAAGACGCGCAACATTTTGCACTAGACTTTATAAATAATAATATGAATCAGGTTCATAAAAACAAAACTTATCATATTCATTGTGCTGGTGGTTACCGCTCAGTTATTGCAGCTTCAATATTAAAAGCTAGAGGTTACAATAATTTAGTTGATGTTGCTGGTGGTTTTGGAGCTATTAAAAAAACAGATTTACCAACCACGGACTTTGTTTGTCCATCCACATTATAAATTAAATTTTATGAGAAAAAATGTAAGTAATATTGATAAAAGCATAAGAGTTTTTATTGCTTTAGCAGTAGCACTACTTTACTATTTTGATAGTATTGAAGGCACACTCGCCTAAATATTAATGGGTGTAGCCATTATCTTATTAGTAACTAGTTTAATTAACTTTTGTCCGTTATGCAGAATCCTTGGCTTTAGCACTTGTAAAATAAAAAACTAAAAGATGAAAAATACTACTATAAAAATTCAGAATTTAAAATGTCATGGTTGTGCTAATACAATTATAACACAACTTACGAAGCTAGAAGGTATTTCAGGTGTAACAGTTAATAATGATACAGATGAAGTTACCTTAAATTTCGAATCTGATTCTCAATTAGTAACAGTAAATAAAAAGCTTTCTGAACTAGGTTATCCATTAGTTGGTGAAAACAACTCATTACCTAAAAAGGCAAAATCTTTTGTAAGTTGCGCTGTAGGAAGAATGAGTAAATAATTAAGATTAAAACTTTATAAAAAAAAATCCCACAATTGCGGGATTTTATTTTTATACTATTTCTGCACTCAATCCAGCTTGTAATAACATGGAACATCTTGGCTTTAAATCATCGTAAGAACCCGTTTTAACAGTACACTTTCCTTTGTAATGGACAAGAATAGCACATTGCTCGGCTTGTTCAGGTACATGGTCGCATGCATATATCAAAGTATCAATGACATGGTCAAAAGTATTGACATCATCGTTAAACAAAACTATTTCATTCTGCTTTACGACTTTTTCAGCTAGTAATAATTCTTCGGATTGTTTTTCTTTTGTACTCATCACAATCATATTCTTTTCATAAAAACAGAACGTGTCTTAAAGTTTAAAGTTGTACTAATTTATAAATTTTAACGACACCCATTGACCTCTTTCTATGATTTCTTCCAACTTTAACATGTCTTCATTACACTTAGATTCTATCATCTGAATATCTTCTTTATAGAATCCACTTAAAAATAGTGTTCCATTTTTATTTAAACATTTAGTATATCTTGGGATATCTACTAATAAAATATTACGGTTAATGTTAGCAATAATAATGTCGTAATTATTACCATCCAACAGTTTAACATCGCCTTCATAAACTGAAACTTTCTCACAGTTATTTCGCTCAACGTTTTCTAAACTATTAACATAACACCAATTATCAATATCTATCGCATCGAGTTCATTGGCACCTACTTTTTCAGCTAAAATTGCTAAAACCCCTGTTCCGCATCCCATATCTAAAACTGATTTATTTTTAAAATCATTTTTAAGAATATGCTGAATCATCATGTATGTTGTTTCATGGTGACCTGTACCAAAGCTCATCTTTGGTTCAATAACTAAATCATATTTAGTAGTTGGTTTATCATGAAAAGGCGCTCGAACTGTAACCTGATTATCTACAACTATTGGTTCAAAGTTTTTTTCCCACTCTTCATTCCAATTAGTTTGCTCGATTTCGTTAAATTCAAAAGTGATTTCAAACTCTTTTGAGCTCAAAATATTTATATCATCTAATATAAAAGCATTCCACTTGTCTTTTTGGATGTAGGCAGTTACTCCTTTTTCGCTTTCAACAAAACTATCAAATCCAACATAACCCAGCTCTGCAATTAGTATCTCAGTTGCTGGTTGAAGAGGTGAAACGATAAAATCGTAACCAATATATATTTGGTTAAACATACTTAAAAAGCATTAACTATGGCAAAGAAATCTTCTGCCTTAAGTGATGCACCACCAATTAACCCACCATCAACGTCTGGTTTTCCAAAAATTTCCTGAGCATTATTTGGCTTTACGCTTCCTCCATAAAGGATAGAAACATTGTCTGCAACTTCAGATCCATATTTATCAGCTAATATTTTACGAATAAAGGCATGCATGTCTTGTGCTTGCTCTGGACTTGCAGTTTCACCAGTACCAATTGCCCAAACAGGCTCGTAAGCTAAAACAATTTTTTTGAATGCATTTACACCCAAATGAAACAATGCATTTTTGATCTGACTACCTACTACAGCTTCTTCTTTACCAGATTTTCTATCTGCTAACTCTTCACCAAAACAAAAAATAACTCGTATATCATTAGCTAAAGCAGCATCTACTTTTTTTGCTAAAGACTCATCAGTCTCATTAAAATAAGCACGACGCTCACTGTGTCCTAGTATTACTGTTTGGACACCAATACTTTTAAGCATTCCCGGACTAACCTCTCCAGTATATGCACCGTTTTCTGCAAAATGCATGTTTTGTGCAACAACCTCAATATCATCTTGTCTTAGTGACTGAAACGCTTGCCAAAGATTTGTAAAGCTAGGTGCTATCATTACCTCAGCATCTGAAGTTCTTATTTGCTTTTTTAAATCCGAAATTAATGCTTGTGTTTGTGATAAACCATTATTCATTTTCCAGTTACCGGCAACTATATGTTTTCTCATAATATTGATGTGTTGAGTCTTAATTTAGAATTACAAAAGTAAGAGTTTAAACCCGAATTTTAGTTGATAAATCTCAAGTATTACTATAAAAGCTTCACCCTTGGGTCTAACGTTGCGTAGATAATATCTACTAGAATATTTATGATAATAAAACATGTTGCTATAACTAAAACTGCACCCATGATCACCGGTAAGTCTAAGGTGTTAAGGGCATTGACAATTTCTTTACCAAGACCATTCCATCCAAAAATATATTCAACAAAAACAGCTCCGGCTAGCATTGACGCAAACCAACCTGAAATTGCCGTTACCACAGGATTTAATGCATTTTTTATAGCATGGTTTTTTATAATCTGAAACTCACTTAAACCTTTTGCTCTGGCGGTACGGATGTAGTCTTGATTCATCACTTCTAGTAATGAGTTTCGCATGAGCTGAATAATAACAGCCAATGGTCTAATACCTAAAACAATTGCCGGTAAGATTAAGTTTTTCCATTTAATACTGACGGTTTCTCCAAAGTCATCAAGCTCGTATAGGCTACCTGTCATTTCTAAATTAGTGTATTTATGTAATACAAAACCAAATAACCAAGCAAATAAAATAGCACTAAAAAACGATGGGACACTCATGCCTAATGTACTAAAAACTTGAATACTTCTATCAATCCAAGTATCCTTCTTTAATGCTGAAATCACTCCGAAAATTAATCCTAAAATAATAGCAATTACAATTGCGGAAACGGCCAAAACAAATGTATTTGGTAAGGTTTCTCCTATGACTTGGCTTACTTTTTTACCTTGTTTTGCAAATGACGCTCTTAAGTAAGGTAATTTGATAGCAGTTGTAGTTTTGCCAATAGTAAATAATCTTGAACCTGAATATTTATTATCATCAAAATGCGTATAATCTTCTGTTGTAGTTGAATGAAATGATAACGGCGACAAATCATTAAGATAATAGAGATATTGTGTACCTATGGGTTTATCAAAACCATACTTCTTTTTTACGACTTCGACTTGCTCTGCCGTTTGATTTTGACCTAACATCATTTTTGCAGGATCACCAGGTAAAACTGTGAATAATAAAAATATAACTGTAACTACTCCTACTAAAGTAAGAATGGCGTAAAAGATTTTATTTAATAAGTAGTTAAGCAGATTATTAGTTTTCTTTTAACAATATTTCTATTAAAGATGTATAGTATGTATTATTTATTGAATTAATTGAATCTAATTTCTTCTGAGCTATTTCTGTTTCTTTGTAAACGAACACCTCTAAGATATCATCTTTAGAAATTGTTTTAGATTCTTCTTCTGAGGAAATTTTCCCATCAATTAAAAAGGCTGTACCATCACCTTCTTTTTCAATTATATCTCTTTCTGATTCTGGTAAATCTTTTAATTCCATAGCCTCAATATCATTCCAATGTGCTTTATTAACTACGGTTCCTTTTTTGAGTATAAAAATTCCTGGATTTGCCCGTACAATAGTTTTTACAACTTTCTCATCACACAAATAGGTGTCGAAGTTTAAGGTGTAATCCGATTTTAATTGCTGTTTGGCTTCATCTCCCGAGGCTGATAAGCCAATGACTGTATATCCTTTTTTAATAGCATCATCAGTAAAATTCTTCAATTTTAATAAGCCTTCTTTTTCAGAATTATAAACGTTATACATCGCTACAATTATAAGATGCTTTTTTTCTAAAAAGTAAGTTGTTAAATCCTCTTCCGCAGATTCAATTGTAAAATCTTGTATCGATGGGATATAACCTGGGTCAATCTCTTTGGTTTCTACATCAATGTATTCGCCACCTTCAACATTAGGATAGCTTCCATTAGTTACAAACTCTTGTTCTTCGCCACTGACTTTAAAAGTCCAAGTATATTCAATTACTGGCTTTGCCGCATCTTCAGGAACAGCCATTTCATCTTGTAAATTATTACCAATCTTATACGCTCTAAAGTCTATTGAAGGCAAATGCAATAAAACATGGTATGCAAACCAAAGTGAGGCAATAAAACTCAATAAGGCGATAATACTGTTTGGTAAATTTTTAAGAATGGGCTTGATGTATTTCTGTCCAATAAACAGGATTAAGATTAATACTAGTAAAATAACATCTTTAGTAAAACTTTCCCAAGGTGTTAATTTTAAAGCATCACCAAAGCAACCACAGTCTTTTACTTTATCGAAATATGCAGAGTAAAATGTTAGGAACGTAAAGAAAACTATCATTCCCAAAAGCATCCAAATGGTAAATTTTTTCTTATAACCTATTAGCAAAAACACTCCCAAAACGACTTCTAAAACCACTACAAAGACTGAAATCGCTAACGCGTAAGGTTCTAAAAAAGGAATATTTAAAACATCAGAACTAAAATATTCTTGCAGTTTATATGAAAACCCTAATGGGTCATTTAGTTTTATAAATCCCGAAATGATGAATAAAGCACCAACGAAAATTCTACAAATTTGAACTATGTATTTCATACTTTTTTATTTTGCTTCACCTAAGTGGATCATCGCGAAAATCGCATAATTAATCATATCTTGATAATTAGCATCGATACCCTCACTTACTATCGTTTTACCAGCGTTGTCTTCAATTTGCTTAACACGTAATAGCTTCTGCAAAATCAAATCTGTTAGACTACTGACACGCATGTCTCTCCAGGCTTCGCCATAGTCATGGTTTTTATCTAGCATCAATTGTTTTGTGATAGCAATGTTATGGTCGTAAAGTTCTGTTGCTTCTTTTATATCCATATCTGGTTGCTCTACAACACCTTTGTCGAGCTGTACCAAAGCCATGACGCAGTAATTTATGATACCAATGAACTCACTGACCTCGCCTTCATCTACTTTTCTAACAGCGTTTTGTTGCAAACTGCGAATACGTTGCGCTTTAATAAAAATCTGGTCTGTCAGAGATGGTAACCTCAAAATTCTCCATGCACTACCATAGTCACTCATTTTATTTACAAATAAGCTTCGGCAATTGGCAATTACAGCATCGTATTGTTTAGATGTATCAGACATTCGTTTCCTATTATTTTTGCGTAAATTTCGCATAAATAAATCAGAAGTTCAAAGTTTTTGGAATTTGGTTTTTAACAATTGAAAATTAACATTTTATGACAATCAATTGCAAAGGGCAACTTGTAGATATTTCACAACCAAAAGTAATGGGTGTTTTAAATGTAACTCCAGATTCTTTTTACGATGGCGGTAGTTACAAAGATGAATCTGATATCCTAAATCAGGTCGCTACCATGTTGACTGAAGGCGCAACTTTTATTGATGTTGGTGGCTATAGCTCGCGCCCTGGTGCTGATTTTGTTTCTGAAGAAGAAGAATTAAAGCGTGTTGTACCAGTTATTGAACTGATATTAAAGGAATTTCCTAAAACGTATATATCTATTGATACTTTTAGAAGTAAAGTCGCAAAACAAACTATTGAAACCGGCGCAGCATTAATTAATGACATATCTGCTGGAAAACTAGACGAGAAGATGATTGAAACTATTGGTAAATTTGGTGTGCCTTACATTATGATGCACATGCGTGGCAATCCAAAAACCATGCAAAGTCAAACTGATTATAAAGATTTAGTTAAAGATATTGTTAGTTATTTTGGAGAGCGTATTGCCCAAGCGCATAAAGCAAAAATCAACGACATTATTATTGACCCAGGTTTTGGTTTTGCAAAAACTTTAAAACAGAATTTTGAGCTTTTAAATAAAATGGAACTGCTTAAAATAACTGACAAACCTATTTTGTCAGGAATATCAAGAAAATCAATGATTTACAAAACACTAAACACGTCTGCTAGTGAAGCCTTAAACGGAACAACTGCATTAAATATGATGGCCTTAGAGAATGGTGCATCCATTTTACGTGTGCATGATGTAAAAGAAGCTATGGAATGTGTAACACTTTTTAATCAACTAAAAAGCTGACTAAATGCCTTATTTATCTGTTTTAATAATTCTTGTTTTATTTAGCTGTGGCGATGAAAAGATTATTCAACTTCTAGAAATTAAAAATGCTGACATCACTGAAGTATTAGATGTTTCACTTCATAATTGACAAGAACGAATTCTTTTATTAAACCTAATTTGTTAAATTAGCATAAAACCATTCAATTTGAGCGACATCAATCTTTTCGATTTTAGACTAATAGACTTTGTTGACGTCTTTCTTGTTGCCATTCTACTCTATTACATTTACAAATTGGTTCGTGGTACAGTTGCTATAAATATTTTCATAGGCATACTAATCATTTATTTGGTTTGGTTAGTAACTGATTATCTTAATATGCACCTACTCTATCGTATTGTTGATGGTTTTATGAAGGTTGGTATTATTGCTTTGATAGTGGTCTTTCAGCCAGAAATTCGAAAGTTTTTATTGATGGTAGGTTCCACTAATCTTTCCGGTAAGCGTCGGATTTTCAAAAATTTTAAATTCTTAAATAGTGATACAGAAACCACAAACGATGTAGAAACTATAGTCAATGCTTGCGTAAAAATGGGCACATCAAACACAGGCGCATTAATCGTCATTGAACGCAATAATAATCTTGATTTTTTAACCAATACCGGTGACGAGATGAATATTACCGTATCACTACCTATTTTAGAAAGTATCTTTTTTAAAAACAGTCCACTTCATGATGGTGCAGTAATTATTGATAATAATGTAGTTAAAGCAACTCGTGTAATTCTACCAGTAAATAACGACATAACAATACCTAAACGTTTTGGCTTACGTCATCGTGCTGCTATAGGAATTACTGAAAAAACCGATGCTTTAGCATTGGTTGTTAGTGAAGAAACAGGTAGTATATCTTATGTCAAAAATGCCGAATTTGTGATGTACAAAACCAAAGAAGAGCTGGTTGATAAGATTAAGAAAGATTTGATTTAAGATGTACTGTAAAAATTGTAAAACAAAACTCTCAGATCCAAGCGATTACTGTAATAAATGTGGTGCACGCGTTATCAGAAACAGATTAACCTTTGGAAATCTATTCTCACATTTTACTGAAGAGTTTTTGAACTACGATAATAAGCTTTTACAAACAGTAATGGCTTTATTTACATAACCAGAAGCTGTCATTAGGTCTTATATTTCTGGTACAAGAAAAAAATATGTCAATGTTATAAACTATTATGCCATTGCCATTACCATTGCTGGTTTACAATTTTTTATTCTTCAGAAATTTTTTCCAGAAGCTATGGATATGAGTACCGTTTCAATTAAAGGTACTGAGGAAAGTAACAATGCTGTATTAGAATTCATGAAAGAGTATTCTTCTATAGCTATGATGTTAAATGTTCCTATCTATGCACTTATGTCTAAATTAGCCTTTATTGCAGAAAAGAAATACAGGTATAACTATACTGAACATTTGGTGATTTTCATGTATCTACTAGCCCAATTAAGCTTCGTAGGGTTTGTCACTACTCTAATCGGTGCGTTTAGCGGATTATCGCTAGGTACTATATCATTTATTTCAATCCCTATAATATTTATATATATTGGGTATTGTTTAAAACGAATCTTAAATCTAGACTGGACTAATTTTTTAATGAGAGCATTGATTTTTATTTGTATACTCATAGCATTAATTGTATTAATCGCTATAGTTATAGGTGTAATAATGTATTTAAATGGGGATTTTCAAAATATGAATGAAGCACAAAAAGCGGCGGCAGAAGCTTCAAGGGCAATAAAAGATAGTATCAATTAAACTGCTTCAGCCTTCAAAAACTGTACTTCATAAAGATTTCTGTAATAGCCGTTTTTTCTTTCTAGTAGTGTTTGATGTGTACCAATTTCCACAATCTGTCCAGCGTCCATAACAATGATTTTATCTGCTTGCTGAATCGTAGCCAAACGGTGTGCAATAATAATAGATGTTCTGTCTTTGGTAATTTTATCGGTAGCTTCTTGCATCAATTGCTCTGAATATGAGTCTACGGAAGATGTTGCTTCATCCAAAATCAAAATACTTGGATTAGTCATATAAGCACGTAAAAATGAGATCAACTGTCGTTGTCCCGAAGATAGCATGACACCTCGTTCCTTTACATTGTAATGGTAACCGTTTGGTAAGCTTGAAATAAAATCATGAATACCAATAGCCTTAGCCGCAGCAATAACATCTGCTTCAGAAATAATAGGGTTGTTAAGTGTGATATTATTCAAAATAGTATCTGCAAACAGAAACACGTCTTGTAAAACAACTGCAATTTGCTCTCTTAGTGAGTTTAAAGAAAATTTCTGAATATCAGTTCCGTCAATAGCAATTTCTCCAGAATCAATATCGTAAAAACGATTCAATAAGTTAATAATAGTAGACTTCCCTGCACCAGTTGCACCAACAATAGCAATAGTTTCACCACTATTGATATCTAAATTTACACCTTTTAAAACTTCTTCGTTTTTTTCATATGAAAAACGAACATCTTTAAGCGAAATATCACCTTTAAAATGTTCTGCTTCTATTTGACCTTTATCATTAATTTGAGATTCCGTATCTAATACTTGAAATACACGATCTGCAGCGACCATTCCCATTTGAAGCGTATTAAATTTATTAGCAATCTGGTTTAATGGTCTAAACAACATAGGAATAAACATGGTAAAAGATACCAAATCGCCTAAAGTAGTAGTCGTACTTCCGCCTAAAATATCATACCCACCTTTTAGAATTATAGCTGCCAATGTTATAGATGATAAAATTTCGGCAATTGGAAAGAAAATAGAATTATACCAAACTGTTTTTAACCAACCTTTTTTATGTCTTTCGTTAATTTTAGTAAAGTTTTTATATTCTGTAGTTTCCCTAGTAAATAGTTGAAGAATCTTCATACCGGTAACACGTTCTTGTACAAAAGAATTTAAGTTTGATACTTCCGTACGTACATCCTCGAAAGCACGTTTCATGTAACGCTGGAAAATTTTTGTTGCAAAAACTATTAATGGCAAGGTTAAAAATACAATCAAACTTAACCTTGTATTTATATAAAGCATGGCACCTGCAACAACAACCATTTTTAGTATATCACTAAATATCATAAACAAACCTTGACCAAAAATATCGGCAATACGTTCCATATCTGTGACCGCACGGGTAATCAAAACACCTACTGATGATTTATCATAATAGGTCATTTTAAATTTGAGCATATGATTAAAAAGCTTTACCCTGATATCTTTTACAACTGATTGACCTAACCAGCTTGCGAAATAAATAAATAAAAGTTGACATATAACCTCTAAAACTAAAAGTCCTACCATCAAAAGAATGTAGGCTATAAAACCATCATACAACTTTGGGCTAATATTAACATCAATGGCTTCTTTTAAGACATAAGGTCTAGCAGCTCCAAAAATAGCTAGTCCAACAACACAGATTAATGACAAAACAAATATTAAACGATACGGTTTTATATAACCAAGTAAGCGTTTGAATAAAGTTATGTCAAATATTTTTTTCTGTTTCTCTGCCATTTATGCTGAATTATTTCAGTTTTCTTTGGTATGATTTTAAATTTTAATGTTGTCTGGATATAGTACTTCAGTCAAATATAAGCCTTTTGAAGGGACCGAAAATCCAGCTTCACTTCTATCTTTCGAAGCTAATATTTTATGCATATCACTCACTGCTATCTTACTCAAACCAATATTTAATAGAGTACCAACAATCGCTCTAACCATATTACGTAAAAACCGGTCTGCACTTATAGTAAATATTAGTAAATTCCCTTCTTGTTTCCATTGTGCCTGTTCAATTTTACAGTTGTAAGTTTTAACATCTGTATTGCTCTTAGAAAAACATTGAAAGTTTGTATACTCTAATAAAATATTTGCAGCTTCATTCATTTTGTCTACATCTAATTTTTGATGAACATAATGTGTGTAATCAAAAAGAAATACATTTTTCTTTAAGCTAATCTTATAATCATAGCTTCGTTTTATTGCGTGAAATCTAGTATGAGCATCAGCATT
>CAJQQC010000072.1 GCA_905480385.1 uncultured Winogradskyella sp. | reverse complement strand
GGGTTGACTTTGGATTCACCGATTGAAAACCTTGGTTTACAATGGCTCTTTATAACTCTACTGTTTGTAGGAGGTATTCAGATTCTAGCTGGGATTTTTAAACTAGGGAAATTTGTTCGATTAATTCCACATCCAGTAATGATGGGGTTTGTAATGGTTTAGCTATCGTTATTTTTTTATCTCAATTAGGTTTATTTAAAGAAACAATAAATGGTGAAAAGGTTTTTATGAGTGGTAATGCATTATGGACAATGCTTGGTTTAATAGCATTAACTATGGGAATAATGTACGGTTTACCAAAATTAACCAAGAAAGTTCCAGCTGCATTGACAGCTATTATTGTTGTTGCTGCTATTACCATATTTGGAAAATTAGATGTAAGCACTGTAGGCTCCTTTATAGTTGATGGTGGTGGTTCTGGTTTAAAAGGAGGTTTACCAACTTTTCAAGATCAAATATTTGGACTATTTAGCACCCTTAATGGCCATTGGGATTTAATACTCTCTACCGCAGTTATTTTAGCTGCAGTTGGCTTAATTGAATCATTAATGACCTTAAACCTTATTGATGAAATGACAGAAACTCGTGGGAACGGAAATCGCGAATGTATTGCCCAAGGTGGTGCAAATATTCTAAATGGCTTTTTTGGTGGAATGGGTGGTTGTGCAATGATTGGTCAATCTATTATTAATGTAGATTCTGGTGGTCGTGGTCGTTTATCTGGTGCTGTTGCTGCAATTGCTTTATTATGTTTTGTATTGTTTGGCGCACCACTTATTGAACAGATTCCTATAGCTGCTTTAGTAGGTGTTATGTTTATGGTAGTTATCGGAACATTTGCTTGGTCAAGTTTTAGAATTTTAAGAAAGATTCCATTATCTGACGCTACAGTTTTAATTGCAGTTTCAGGGATTACAGTTTGGAAAGATTTAGCAGTTGCAGTTATTGCTGGTGTTATTATTTCGGCATTAGTATTTGCGTGGAAAAACGCTACCATGATTCGTGCAAGAAAACGTATTCAACAAAACGGAACTAAGACTTATGAAATATGGGGACCTTTATTTTTTGGATCTATTCAGAATTTCAATTCTAAGTTTGATATAAAAAATGACCCTGATAAAATAGAGATTGATTTTGTAGAATCACGTATAAGTGATCATTCTGCATTAGAAGCCATATTTAGTTTAGTAAATAAATATAAAGCTGAAGGTAAAGAAATTAAGCTAAAACACTTAAGCCAAGACTGCAAAGTATTATTAAGAAAAGGAAGTCCAATTTTTGAAGACATTATAGTTGAAGCAGTTGATGACCCACGTTATTATTTGGCTGAAAATCCAGAAAAATTTACGAAACCACTTTCTGAATATAAAATTTAGAAATAATCTTTGCCTATTCGTTTTTATAGATTACACCATCTTTCATTACAAATTTCACATCTCTAAAGACTTTAATATCCTTCAAAGGGTTTCCTTCTACAGCAATTAAATCTGCTAAAAAATTGGATTTAATATTGCCCAACTTATCCAAATGAAACACTCTAGCATTAACGGATGTTGCAGATTCAAGAACTTTCTGATTTGACATACCATAATCCACCATAATCTCTAATTCACGATAATTCTCTCCATGAGAAAAAACACCAACGTCACCACCAAAAACAATATCAACGCCTGATTGTAATGCTTCTTTAAAAGATACTTTCTTATTGGAAATTCGGACTGGCTCATTTTCCAAATCACCTTTCCAACCATTGTATCTTGATATAGCATCACCTGCAGCAAGAGTAGGACATAGAGCAACATTATTTTCTTTCATTAGCTCGAATATTTCTATCGTACCACCATCACCATGCTCAATAGTTTGCACACCACCTAACACTGCTCTTCTCATACCTTCAGGAGTACTTGCATGAGCCACAGCATATCTTCCAGCACTCTCAGATGTTGAAACCATATCTTCTATTTCTTTTAAAGAAAAAGTTGGGTTAGATGCTTCTCCAGCGGCCCATCTGTAATCAGCATAAATTTTAATAAAATTAGCACCATTACCTAATTGTCGCCTTACCGTTTCAATAACTTGATTTCCACTAGATTCTTCTGCCCCTAGAGGCACTTTTACACCATCATGAAAACCTTTTGGACCATATGCACCTGTTGCGACTATAGCTGGACCGGCAACAATTAATCTAGGTCCAATTATAATACCATTATCTATGCTTTTTTTAATATAGACATCACTATATCCAGCACCCTCTGCTCCCAAGTCTCTCATAGTTGTAACTCCAGAAAGCAATGAAGACCTAACATGATTGACAGCTCTAATAGATCGCTCAACAGGAGATTCTTTTAAAACCTGATCATTCCAATTTGTTTCATTGTAAGGATGAAGTAAAATATGTGAGTGCCCTTCTATTATGCCCGGCATTAAGGTCTTTCCTTTTAAATCAATTTCCTTAGCACCTAAAGAGATTTGGATATTATTAAGTTCACCTACTTGAATAATCTTATTATCTTCAATAAGAACAACCCAATTTTCGTGCATTTTTTTTCCATCAAAAATTCTATCGGGTTTCAATAATATTTGAGCAAATGATCCATAACTAGATATTAAAAAAAGTGCAGTTATTAGTGTCTTCATAAGTTTTACATTTGTACATTTTTCTCTTCAGGAAATTGACAAGGAATCTCATCAGGATTTTCATCTAACATTTGTCGTAAATCTATTTCAATACCTCTAGAGATTGTAGAAATCGGTACATCATTTGGACCACCTTCAAATGGATTTTCTCCAGTTCTTGCAAGGCGTTCCATAGTATGAAATGCCCAAGATACAACTGCACAAAAAGGTATTGCAATCCAAATAAAATATTTGCCAACTAAATAAAAATCTCCCACCATGGTTTCTCCAATTTCAGCAAACTCAGGAATTAAACCAAATGGAATTAAAATTGCAAATACTCTAGTCAAGTATAATCCTAAACTTGCATATTGTCTTGGGTAAGGAAAGTTTTTAATACGTTCAGATTTTCCTTGATGTGTAAAGAGAGATTCTAATATATTCTCAAGTTCTAGGAAAGCAAACTCCCATATCAAACCTTTTTCTTTTAACTCTCTAATGTGTTTGGATTGTAAATATAATAATGCCGCCTGCTTATTACTTTTAGACAGAACATATTTTCTTTCTTCTTCAGATAAATACATCATAAGATTATCATCTAAAGTAGAAACTTCTTCTGGAATATGAATCATATTGCTCCATTCTCTATTTGTTTTTGCTTTATGTTGTGTTTCCCATGACTTGCGGGTCCGCATCGCATATCTCAACGCTGTCATCCAGGCAATATGCCTATAAACTAATATCTTTTTATGCTTTTTTAATTCACTCTCAGAAACGGATTCATCACAATACTCATCAGTAACCATATCCTGGACTTTCATTCCCCAGGTACGTGATGTATTCACAATCGCTCCCCATATTTTTCGAGCTTCCCAAATACGACCGTATGCTGATTGGTTTTGGAAACCCACAAGAAACGCTACGGCAGTACCAATTAATGCTACAGGTGTCCACGGTACGTTTAAGAAAGTAAATCCAAATACTTTATAGAGAATGGTGATAATACCAGCATAAAAAAGGTATATAAGTGTTTCTCCTCTTGTCCAAAGCACCATGTCTTTGACTGAGTATCTTTTTTTGGTAAGCATTTAATTAGTTTAAGTTGAATCTAAGATAAAGAAAATCTTATATCAACCTAATTCAATTAATAATCTAATAATTTTTCAATCTTAACTTTGACTTTCTCTGTAGAAGGTATCATTGTTTGCTCTAGAGTAGAATTCAATGGAATTGCCGGCATATTTTCGCTACCTATCGTCATAACAGGTGCATCAAGATATCTAAAACACTCTTCTTGAATTTTACCGGCTAAAGCTCTTGCAAAACTATTATTAGAAGGTTCTTCAGTAACCACTAAACATTTCCCTGTTTTCTTAATAGATTTCATAATGGTATCTTCATCCAAAGGATAAAGCGTTCTCAAATCAATAATTTCAATTTGATCTCGCATATCTAACTCTCCAGAAGCATTGTAAGCCCAATGAACACCCATTCCGTAGGTAACTACAGTTAAGGTCTCAACATTTTCTTGCTTCCAAATTTCTTGTAGTACCCAAGCTTTTCCGAAAGGAAGTACATAGTCCTCAGCTGGTTCTTTTGAGGTTGCTGTTATTGTTCCTGGTACTTTAGACCAATACAGTCCTTTATGTTCTAATATGACAACAGGATTTGGGTCATGGTATGCCGCTTTCATTAAGCCTTTTAAATCGGCACCGTTACTTGGATAGGCAATTTTGATTCCGCGAATATTAGTGATAACACTTTCAACAGAAGAAGAATGGTATGGTCCACCACTTCCATATGCACCAATTGGAACTCGAAGAATCATACTTACTGGCCATTTTCCGTTAGATAAATAACAACTTCTACTCACTTCCGTGAATAATTGATTTAAACCTGGCCAAATATAATCTGCAAACTGCACCTCAACAATTGGTTTTAAACCAACAGCAGACATGCCAACAGTGCTTCCAACAATAAAAGCTTCTTGTATTGGGGTATTGAATACTCGTTGATCACCAAATTTTTGAGCTAATGTTGCTGCTTCCCTAAAGACACCACCTAATCTTCCACCTACGTCTTGACCATAAACCAAACATTCTTTATGCTCTCGCATAAGTTCTTCCACAGCGAATAAAGCACAATCTACCATGACCACTTTATCGGCACCTTCTGGTTCACGTATACCTTTTTCTTCTGTTATAGGAGTTGAAATAAAATCATGAGTAAATAAATCCTCTGGTTTTGGATCTTCTGCTTTTAAGGCTTTTTTAAAATCTGAAACCACTTTTTCTTTAGCACCATTTTCTATCATTTTAACCTCATCTTCTGTAAAGCCATTATCCAACAACTGTTGTATTAAAACTGGATATGGATCTCTAGAACGTGCTTCTTCTAAATCATCACGATACCATTCCATCCTCACACCAGAGGTGTGATGGTTTAATAGAGGAACCTTAGCATGAACCAAAAAGGGACGACGTTCTTTGCGAATTGTTTTGATGATTTTTTCTAAAGTCTCATAACTTTCAATAAAATTTGCTCCGTCGATAGAAATAGCTTCTAATCCATGAAAACCAGCTGCATATTCAGCTGCATTTTGTGCTCTAGTCTCTTCTGCATTTGCAGAGATATCCCAACCATTATCTTGCACTAAATATAAAATTGGCATTTGCTTCAATGCTGCCATCTGAAAAGCTTCAGCGATTTCGCCTTCAGTCACAGAGGCATCACCAAGTGAACAAACCGAAATTGGATTCTCAATTTTAGAGTCATTTAAACCTTGTAATTCCTTGTATTGCATTCCCATAGCCACACCAGTAGCTGGAATGGCTTGCATGCCTGTTGCAGAAGATTGATGTGGTATTTTTGGTTTATCATCATCCTTTAAACTAGGGTGTGAATAATAGGTGCGCCCACCTGAAAAAGGATCATCTCTTTTAGCTAAAAGCTGTAACATTAAATCATAAGGTTCTAATCCAAATGATAGTAACATAGCATCATCTCTATAATAAGGAAATGCATAGTCTTGAGGTAACAAT
>CAJQQC010000071.1 GCA_905480385.1 uncultured Winogradskyella sp. | reverse complement strand
TGTAGCCCCCGCAAATTGCTGAACACCAGAAGGTGGTACATCTGAGTAGGCAGGACCAAATACCGATAAAACATCTAATGCCGGTCTAGCAGGAGCAGCAACTATTGTAGTTGGTGGTAGAGGACATGTATTTGGACAAGTACCTCCACAATCTACACCTGTTTCATCTCCATTTTGTATCCCATCAGTACACGTAGGTCCGGGATCAGCAACTACCTGTATATCATCTATAGCATAA
Source organism: uncultured Winogradskyella sp. (assembly GCA_905480385.1). Classification (GTDB taxonomy): domain Bacteria; phylum Bacteroidota; class Bacteroidia; order Flavobacteriales; family Flavobacteriaceae; genus Winogradskyella. The sequence continues at coordinate 7,001 of CAJQQC010000071.1, read as the reverse complement.
TCTCCATTAGGTCCTGCAACCCCCGCATCAACAAAAATTCTTAGTTCGGTCATATCTCCTAGCACGCCTGGATTGATAAGAATTGTTTGTTCTGCATCACCAATTGTAGTGAATGGAACTTCGTAAACACCTGCCGTGTGAGTTAGTTTTATTCTATGAGTTCGTTCTTCGTCTACAGCTAAGGTTGTGCTTAATGGGTCAACTGTAAAACTGATTGAGTTATTCAATTCATCAGAAAGATCGACTACATCTGTTCCACTAAATACAACGTAAGCATTATCCCAAGGTTGTGCATTTCCAAAAATTTCTAACTTTTCTGTAGCTGTATTTATAACAGCAGCTCCACCAGTACCACCTGCTGCATCATGTGTGAATGCTTGATCGGCAGTGCTGAAGTCAAATGGTAATGTTTGTGAATAACCAAAAGATATGGCAAACAAAATTAATAATAAAGTAATTTTTTTCATAGTGTCTTTAATTTAAAATTATAAAGTGTAAATAACGTCATTATTCTTTTAAAATGAGGTAAATTCCACCTATACAAAAACTATACAATCTGCAATTATTAACTTGTTTTTTGTTTCTTTTAATAAAAAATAGGTGTTGTTTTTAGAAAGTCACTATTATTTTATGAAATCCATTAAAATTGAAATCTTTTTAATGAGAAGTAGATAAAAACTCTCTTCCTTAATTTTTGAATAAAGTTATAGACGCATCATTATTTGAAACGACTAGTAATTGTTTATTTTTATATTGTATTAAATTTATATCTCTGTTATCATAAGGTGTAAAAAAACCACTTTGAGAAGGCGGTATAAATTGAAAATTATTATTTCCATCACCATAAAGTACAGCGCCAAATCCAGCATCATATCTTGTAGTTTCGACTTCTACACCATAATGATTACCAACTGTTAAAATATCTTTATTACCATCACCATTAATGTCCGTAACCAAAGATGACTTAATAGGAGATAATTGTGCTTGGATAGGCAAAGACTGCCTTTTAAGAACTCCGTTATCATTAATTAATACAATACTTTCGAAACTAGAGATTTCATAAATCACCGCATCATCTACTTTATCTTCGGGTAAAATGTCTAACAATTTGGATGATGCAAAACTATTATAATCTTTAAATTTTTCTGCAACAAAAGGCATTTGTTCACTGGTACATTCTCTACCTCTTAATGGTACATAAGCATCTTTATAAAATTTAGCCAATACAATATCATTGGTGCCATTATTATCAAAATCATTGGCATAAATCTTAAAAGGGTGCTCTTCACTAGCCTTGAATTTATTGTTTTTCCCTAGGTTACCTATAATATAATCATCATCGCCGTCATTGTCTAAATCACTTGCGGTGATAGACCACCATAAACCTCTAGAATTATTTAATCCGAATTTTGTTGTGCTATTCTCAAAAATTCCATCATTATTGGTTAATACTGTAATATTCATCCACTCACCTACTATTATTAAATCATCATCATTGTCTTTATCAATATCTGTAAAAACAGCATCAGTTACCATACCAATATTATTTAAACTTGACGTTGACTCTTTCGGCGCTTTTGTATAATTTCCTTTATTATTAATTAGTATATAACTAGTTGCTGGGAAACCATATTGTCCTTTAATAAGTCTTGTTCCCACAAAAAGGTCTAAATCTCCATCGTTATCTATATCTGACGCCTTTACCGTTTGCGAACTTTCAAAAATGTTTGGAATTGCTTTGTTATCTATATTGAAGTTTCCCAAGCCATCATTGATATATAATCTATCCTTTAACCTTATATCGCCTTGTTTATATTCACTACCGCCGCTTGCAATAAAAATGTCGTTATCATTATCTCCATCAACATCAAGAAATAAAACACCAAGGTCTTCAGAAAGTTTATCTTGCTCCCATGGTTGAGATTGGTTTTTAACAAATTGTCCGTTTTTATCTTGTACATAAAGAGCCCCGCTTTGACCAGATGCGCCACCTATAAAAAAATCTTCTATACCATCAGCGTTTATATCACCAACTGCAGTAAAAGGCCCATTTTGAGAAATATTATGAGGTAATAAAATTTCTTCTTGAAACTCATCATATTTATTTTCTTGGTGCACAAAATTGATTCCTAAACCTTCTGTTTTTACTTTTGAGAATAATGTTTGTATTTTTTTATCAAGATTTTTGTAAGATTCTGCTCTAGAATATTTGGCAGTAATTGTTTGATTAGCTTTTATATTCTCAAAAATATTTATTTTTCCATCTGGCCATATAACCTCAATTTTTTCTACCTCAACTTCTTTCCCTAAACCAAAAAATAAATTAGGTTCTATCGATGATAAATATCCGCGAGTTACAGTGTTTTCAGAAATTTGTGTTTTTCCATTATGCTTAATTATTGCTTTAGTTCCATATCCAAATTGATTCTTTTCTGATCCTTCTAACTCAATCTTTAAAAAATTTCCTGTGGCATTATTTTTATATACAAATGCTTCAGATTCCATGTTATTTATCACAACATCTAAATCGCCATCATTGTCTAAATCACCATAAGCCATCCCACTTGAAAAACTTGGAGTATCAAAACTCCAATCCTTTGTTACTTTTTCAAACTCTAAATTACCTTTGTTTTTATACACATAATTGGAAAGTGGTACTGATGGTGCTAACTTACTCATGCCATAAAAGTCTTTAGAATCTGTTTCTAATTTTTTGTATAATCCTGTTAAAAAGTCATTGTTACGAACATCTTTTTTAATTCCATTAGAAATTATAACATCTCTCCATCCATCGTTATCCAGATCGACTAATAAGCCTGACCAACTCCAATCTGTTTTTGAAATTCCAGTCATATTAGCAATATCTGAAAAGCTGTCTCCATTATTATTAATTTGTAAAGTATTAGACATATATTGATGATGCTTGCCGTCATCTACCATTTTATTAAACCTTTCAGTACTCATGGAACCCATATTGGTTTTTGACCTGTAGTGATCTGCAGCTGCCATATCTAAAGTGATAAAGTCCATAAAACCATCGTTATTAATATCTCCCGTATCGGTACCCATACTAAAATTTGAAATATGCTTTAATTTCTCGTTTATCACATTCTTAAAAGTGCCATCCCCATTATTATAATATAAAAAATCGGGTTCGTCATAATCGTTTGATATAAACAGATCTGTAAAACCGTCATTATTAAAATCACTTGTACTAACACTTAATCCATAAGCATATGAATTAGTAAGACCTGCTTGATCTGAAACATCTCTGAAGTTTCCATTATCATTTCTATATAACTTGTCCTTATAAAATCTGTAGCGTTCTTTTGGGATATTAGTGTAGCGTCTAAATAACCTTGCATCTGGAAGTTGGTTGACTTGGTACATATCTAAATCACCATCATTATCCATATCAAAAAATACAGCTTGTGAAGAAAAACCAACGTCTGCAAGACCATATTTTAATGCAGATTCGGTAAATGTTAAATCTTGATTGTTTATATATAATAGATTTTTTCTTTCTTCTGGTTTCATAGAATCACCATTTCTACTTATATAAATGTCGAGGTAACCGTCGTTATTAACATCTGCCATTGTAACGCCCCAAGACCATCCCGGATTTATAGCGATTTTTGATTTTTTGGAAATATCTTCAAATTTAAAATCCCCTTTGTTGAGATACAATTTATCGTTTACTTGATTGCCACAAAAGAAAACATCAGATAATCCATCGTTATTAATATCTCCTATTGCAAGGCCCGCACCGCTATATATTTGATTATAAAATAAATGATTTATTTTTTCTGACTCTTGTATTTTATTGTTAAAATCTATACCTGTTAGCTCTGAAGGTAATAAATCAAATCCTCCTATTAATTCATCAGGATACAGATTACGATCTGGACCATTATGACATGAATTAAATAGTAAAATTAAAAATAACGCTGTATAAATATTTAATCTCTTCATTTATAATTATTTATTTTATAAAGATAATGAATATATAAAATTAAGTACAAAAAAGCCTCTTGAGTATGATACTAAGAGGCCAATATTAAGTATGATTTGAAACTAAAACTTTAAATTCTCATTTTTATCCCATAATCCCCAATATGCACCAACATCGCCTTCATCACCAGTTTTCCAAGACTCATCAAAGGATGAGAAATAGAAAATAGGGATTTTATTTTCGTTTGTCCAACGGATGGTATCTATAAAATACTTCATTGCTGCTTCTGGGCCAGCCAAAGCACCTTTAAGTCCACCACCTTCACTAGGCCAACCTGTTTCTGTTATAATAATTGGTTTGCCTTGAGCAGCATCTACCACCTGACCATACATGGCTTGCATATGTCCTAAAGCATATTCTATTGGGCAACCTTCCCAATACGGATATAGGTTGGCTAAAACAACATCTGAATGTTCTACCAGCTCTGGATGTCTAGAAAACTCGTAGTATGCATCGACATACCCAACTGGTATGTCTAAACCTGCCAGTGCTTCTTTTACTCTTTTTATATAGCCGAGCAACTCTTCTAAAGATAAGTCATTACGGTATAAGACTTCATTACCAACAGCTGCTACATCTACATTGCCCGCTTTTGCTAAAGCTATTAAGGCTTCAATCTCTTTTTCGTTATCGTCTTTATCATCGCTTAACCAAGCACCAACTAGTGTCTTCAATCCATGTTTTTTTGCTACTACAGGGATATGCTCATTACCCTCAATACAAGAGAAAGAACGTATCGCTCCTGTAAATGGTTTTAAGATTTTTACACGACGCTCTACTTGTTCTACACTAATCTCGTCACCAGGTTCTTGGCCATCCTCGTACATGCTAAAGCATATACCATGCATCCCGTCTTGGATAGTTTTGCGCCATAAGGCTTTTAACTCTTCTAAAGAATATTTTGAAGCATCAATACCTTGTGTATTGATTTGGCTATAGTTTGATTTGTAATATGATTCTTCTCTGTAAGACATTTTTGTATTTTATTTTTTTTGCTTTATAATTCGCCCCTTCGTTCTATTAATATTTCTTTAATCTCTTTTGCTCTAGCTTCATTTAAACTATACTTCCACATTACCCAAATTGCTAAAGCCGCTGTGCCTGCAGGAACAACAATATCTGCGATTCTTAGATTATTCATTGTTTCTAATGACTGTTCTGTTACATTAGGGTCAAACCCTACTATACTTAGAATAACACCACCCAGAACAAGTGCCATAGACTGACCTATCTTTACCATTAGCCAATATACGGCTCCAAATGTGCCTTCCTTACGTGGCATTCCATTTTCCATCTCATCTAAATCACAAACATCAGCGGTCATACTCATCATTAGTGTAAAAAGACCACCCATACCAAAAGCAAATAAAGGGATAGGAAGAAATATCAACCAAGGAATTTCACTACCGGGATCGATACTAAACCATGACATTCCTAAACTATCAAGAACTGGATTTAAGGACTCGAAAATGGATCCAACTCCAGAAGTTAAACTTTGACCCAAGTCTGTTTGATTAAACTGACTATTTAAATCTTTGTCAAATCCCCACCATTTGAGGATGTAACCTATTATCGATAAAACGGTTGAAATGATAAATGCTCTACGTTTTCCCCATTTTTTTGCCATTCTTGATATAATAGGAATAACGACAAATGCAGTTATAATAGCATTAATAGTGTTGAACCATGCGGGCCATGTACCAGCTAATTCATAACTACCGTTGTACATATAAAACACTATTATAAAAACACCGAAAGCAGCTACCAATTGAAATCCATTAAACACTAAAAATGTAGCGCCGCAAAGTTTCATAAACGGTTTGTTTTTTGAAACTTGCTTGATTCCTGCCCACAATTCTACCATGTTTGAAGACAGTGTCTTCCATGTAATCTCTTTACGATTTTCCATATGAGCAGAATCTATACCTTTACAAAATATCGCTGGTAAGATTCCAAATACAACGCATAATACACCAACAATTAGCGCCATTGTTCTTACTCCTTCCGTTTGTGTGTTAAATGTATTAGAGTCAGGTATGATAACATATAACCAAGGTACAATCATCCAAGCTATTTGCCCCATCGTGTTTGAAAAAGCCATTAAACGAGTTCTCTCATTATAGTCAGATGTCATTTCATAACCAAGACCAACTAATGGTGTTGCAAACATGGTATTACCAATTAAGAAAAGTAATTGTATGACCATGACATGCCATATAATATAGGACTGAGAAGCATTATCGTCTATTTGCCACATTAAAAAGAATAAAACACCACTAATAACAGCACCAACAAATATGTAAGGTCTACGTCTACCCCAGCGCGATTTTGTGTTGTCTGATATAAAACCCATTATTGGATCAGTAATCGAGTCAAATATCCTTGGTAAACCTCCCAAAAGTCCAGCCCAAAGAGGATCAATACCCCATGCTGTCAAAAGAAAGAACTGAATAAATACACCTAGTGTTCCAGGAAGGATATTTAATATAAAGTGTCCTGCTCCAAAAGCAGATTTTTGACCTAAAGGTACTTTAGCTGAACTCATAGTGTGTTGGTTTAATTAGTTGGTATTATAATCGTTTGTAATGCTTGATCATTTATATGTATGTCTATAGACTTTTTATTAAGTGTAAGATTAAAATTCTGCTCTGTTTCGCCTTCATTAAATACAATAACAGCAATGGTTCCGTCAGGATTTTGAGCTGCTGTGATCTGAAGTTCTTTGTTATTATTTTTAACACCTATGACCTCAGCACCAGGGCGAATGTATTTGCTAAAATGTGTCATAACATAGTATAATGGTGTAAAATAAACCTCGTCAGTATCTGGGTCTACAATGATTGGTGCAGCACACCAATTCTCGAACCAGTTTGGTCCGCCTTGCCGGTCTAAAACCATATTCCAGTCTACCCAACCGTCTACCCAATTATTTAAACAACCAATAATGTCTCTGGCATATCTGTTAACAGGGGCATATTTTGGATGCAAG
>CAJQQC010000070.1 GCA_905480385.1 uncultured Winogradskyella sp. | reverse complement strand
ATTTAATCTCTAAATTGATGTTTTTCATTTTATTTTCCATTGCAAAAACCGTCACAGGTAATGTTACCTTTTCACCAGGACTTAATTTACGGGGTAACGTTGCCAAAACCATAAGAGGTTGTTTTACTGGTACTGTCTTTTCTGCATTACCATAGGCTTCTTCAGTATTATCACCAGCAATTACCATGGCACGAACTGAGCCTACATAATTAGGCATTTTAATCTGGTGTGTTTTAGTCTCTTTAGAATCTAAAATAAATGGGCCCAAATACGTCACAACGGGTTTAAAACGATTTGCCTTTTTATTTTTTCCTTTTGAAGCATTACCATCACCACCAATAGCAAATACTTGGTCAATACTACCAGAATAAGCACCAATAACATCATCGAAAATATCCCAGGTTTTTACACCAAGAGCTTCGCGAGCATAAAAGCTATCCCAGACATTTGGCGTTTTAAAACGTGTTAAGTCGAGCAAACCTTCTTCAACAACAGCAATGGTATAAGTCATCGGTTTGTCGTTTTTCTCTGAAACTTTTATTTCATAATTCGCCTCGGGTCTTATTTCATTTGGTATGTAAATTTCGGGCGTAATACGTGTTTCAGGATTTTCAACTAACATTGGTATCACACCATATAATCTGATTGGTAAATCATTCGAGGTCACATCATGTGGTTGTAATAATGATATATTAATAAAGACATTTGGAGCCATATCCTCAGTTACAGGAATGTCAATAGTGGTTTCACCTAGCTTGGTTTCTACCCATTGGTAATCAATAACTTCACTACCGTTTTCAATACTTACTAAAGCACGACCTTCACTTCCTGAAGGGAATGTTAGTTTTGCTGTTTCACCAACATTGTAATTATCTTTATCAGTTGAAAACACAAGCATTTTTGCTGCATCTTTATCAGACGATGGGGCACTTTGCCACCAATTTTTATAGAAATATGCAGTACGACCAGTCGCATGACCACTTTGTGGGTCAAGAATTCGGATTAAATAACGACCACGTTTATTATCCGGAATATTAAGTTTAAAGTTGCCTTTTCCGTTTTTATCAGTGTCAATATTAAACTGCTGAACAGGTCTATGATAATTACTAGAAACATAACTTGATAGATTATCATAAGACGAGTTCCACCACCAACGCCATTCTATTTTATAAACTCTAACTTCAAGATTTTTACGTTCAATAGGTTTCCCATCAGAAGTTATTGTGGCAATATCAAAGGTGTGATTTTCATCTGTGAAATATGAACCATAGTTGTTGCCTTCTGGAGATTGAAGACCAACGAAACTGTCATAAGGTGCATAAGGCATTGTAAAAGCATCGAGCGAAAAATCACCTCCATTTTCAAAAGCTCTAACCAAAAATTGTGCATTAAGCATACCAGGTGCATTTTTGCCAATATTTAGTTTGCTATTGATTTTTGTTTTGCCTTTTGCATCAACTTTACCGTCGAAAACTATAGTTTCTTCACTGGTAAAATTTCGCGTTGGATCATTAAAAACATAGTTTTTATAGCCATCGAAACTTGTTCTTTTTGTTGTGAATTTGGCCTTGACTTCAGCTTTAATATTCTTTGCTGGTGCACCATGAAGCCATGCTACATTTAAATCACCTTTTAGAGGCGTGTTATTGGTCAAAATGTCATCTTCAAAATCTATTTTGATTTTAAGACGATTAGGTTTAACAGTCTCAATTTTTAATGTTTTACTGAATGTTGCACCGCCAACAGAAACCTTAGCATAATAATTCCCGGTCTTATAATCTGAGGATGTTGGTACTGTAAAATTATAGAAGTGATTTACATTATCTATCGTTACATGTCGGTATACCAATTTGCCTACTGGATCAGTTATCTCTAGTTTAACAGGATGTCGACTAGGGAGTTTATTAGCATTATCATTTAGTACAAATGTCAGAAACAAATTATCTCCTGGTCGCCAAACACCACGTTCGCCATAAATGTATCCCTTAAGTCCGCGTTGCAAGCGTTTACCCGAAACATCGAACTTGCTTAGTGATAAAGAATTACCATCTAAAAGTTTGACATAACTTGTACTAGGTCCTTTCGATACTACTGCGAAAGTGGCACGCTTATCAGTTTCAATTTCTGAAACACCATCATTATTTGTTACCCCTTTGAATAATAGTTGTTTTTGAAAATTATATAAGCTAACATTAACACCAGCTTCTGGCTCAGTGCTTAAAATATCAGTAACTGCAAATATGTACTTATTGGCATTCCCTTTTTTGGCAATTACACCCAAGTTTGACCCAATTAAATTTTGTGCAACAATACGATTGGAGTAGTTGTAATAGGAATCTGTACATGGGTTATCTCTATCTCTCCAACGGTAATTATCGCTTCTGTAATTGTACGTAATATTATCCCAATAGTCTTCTTCTAAACGGTTTTGTTCTTCTTCAGAAACCTCTTCAGAGGCATAATAATCGTCTTCGTAATAATCATCATAATAGTCCTCTTCTTCAGAGGATTCAGAAGATGAATTTACTTCACAATCGTATAAAGAGTAGTCTTTTTTGAAACTTAATTCTACACGATAAATAGCACCGATATATGCAGTAAAATAGTTAGACAAATCGATACTGTATGCTTTCCATTTACCTGTGTTTTGTGTTTCTTCTTCAATAAGGGTAACGGTTTGTTTAGTAATACGTCGACCGACATTTCTAATTCCATATTTGTTATTGCTATCGATGTTATTTGTCTGTAAAAACTGAAGTACATTATCTTCAAAAATCTTAATAATCCTAACATCAACTTTACTCAGGTTAACCGCTTCAAAATTGAATTTAAGTTCTCTAGAATTAGGAAGAATTGTTCCGTTGCTTAGTAGACGAACCTGTGGCTTTAGAGATTCAAAAGTCAAACGTTCTGAGAAGCTGTTTTTTAATTTAAAGCCATCTGTATTTATTATTCCTGTAAAGACATCAACTTGAATGTCGCCAACCAGTTTTGTGTCTGGATAGACTTTAAGTATATTACCATCAACGACGTATTTAGGATTTTTAGCTTTTTGAATACTCACCAATCCTGAGAAGTTTTGCTGCTTTTTTAATGGGTCAGAAAAATTAATCGAAAGATACTGATCTGGCGACTGAAATACTTCAGTATTGGTAATTGTAAAGTTATTTTTCCCAGGAATTACAATTGAGTTCTCCCCTTTATTTTCTGCATCGATAGCATCACCATCCCATTTTATATGGACTTTACTATCTTCTACAAAACGCTGTACGCTATCTATTTTGAATTCAAAATATTTTGAAATCTCATTGGCTTCATTCCAAACTAACTTTAAACCATTAACCTTTTGAGATGCAGAGATTAATTTTTTGGCATCTTCTAGTTTGATGACATCCGCAGTTCTTAAATACCCTAAAACGTATTGCCACTCTTTATTATAAGATTGTAAATCGGCAGTATTTATATTAAAACTTGGCGTAATTGTTTTAAACTGAAACGTGTAAGATTTATAGTCTTTTGAGATTTTTTTATAAATACTACCAATATCTACAGTCACCGTATATTCTGTTGCTGGGTTAAGATTTTCATCTGGTGTAAATAAAAGTGTGGTTTTATTTACGGCCTGAAGTTTTCCTTCTACATAGGGTTTTATTTTTACCAAATCAGTATCTAAGTCTTGACCCATTTCCCAATTCTCCACTTCATCAGCAAGAGATATTTTAATTGGATCTGCTATGGAAATTCGTCCAGATGACGTGTGGCTTATATAATCCCTAAACTTAAAAACATTATTAGTATCTACTTTTTCTTCACAGGATACAGATATACATAAGAGAGTAAAAAGGGCAAAGACTTTATTGATGTTCATGATTTAGAATATTTCGATGATACTGTTGTTAAATATAATACGACTAGCTCTTTAAAGGTAACTCAAAGATTACATTTTTTTCGGTCCTATAACCATCAATATCAGTCATGATAACTTTAAGCTCAATTTGACTCGGGGCAATATGGGACCGAACTTGATTTTTATTTTTTAAATATGAGTTCAATTGAACTTCATCTATAGTTCCAAATCGTTTTTGGTCTTTTTCAGAAAGGGCTATTGTTTTAAAGATATTACCATCAGAGTACAACATTTTTAAAGGCTTCCAACTCGATGTGTAATGCTGAAAATCTGAAAACTTAGTTTCTCCTTTCACAGAGGTTATAGCTATACTATTTCTATACCGTTGTAATACTTGTATCGTTCTATAATCTTGATGATGTTTTACTTTAAGATATCTGTTTTCAGGAGATTTATCCTTTTCGATTTTAAATGTAGGTGATGTGTTTTTATTTATGGATATATTATCTGAAGCAACATCCTCATTAAGTTTATTAATAAAAACAGTAAAGGCATCAAAAGGTATTTTAAGAGGGCGTTCTATTTTTTCTTCTGTCAAATAACCATTGAATACATAAGCATCTTCAAAATATTCACCAGCAGCAGGACCTTTTATTTTAACCCATTTACCAGTTACTTTTTTCTTATTGTCCCTTACATCTAATGATAAATCGGTGTACTCAATAATCTCTACTGGTGTGCCATAATCTAATACACCTACTTTGACGGCACCCTGATTTGGTTGTTCTCTCATGACTAATCCGTTTTCTGCGGATACATACTGGATGTCTTGTGCTTGCGCAATGCTAAAGGCAAAGCAAGCCACTGCTAAAATTCTTAATAACATAATTCGTGGATTTTAAATTAATATGTGTTCTCATTCCTTATGAGAACTACTTAAAATCAAGATCTAGGCCTATTCTTGTTAAATTAGATACGAAGTTTCTTTTTAGTTTAGATTTTTAACTGTTGTTAAAATGTTCATAAAGTTTGTGATGCTTTATCAATATAAAATACTATTTTAAAGCAACAATTTATTGTTATCTTCGCGGAAAATAATCAGACTAAAAATCAATATAATATGGGAACAGTAGCAACTGATTTCGGAATAAAAGGAGCACTTGAGCAATTAGGTGTTAAAGCTGTAAACGAAGGAACTTCAACAGGTTCTGAAAATTTTTCTAATGGAGAGATTATCGAATCATATTCACCAGTAGATGGACAATTAATAGCAAAAATAAAAACAACGACAAGAGCAGATTACGATAAGGTAATGGATACCGCAACCAAGGCATTTTTATCTTGGCGAGATGTGCCTGCACCAGTTCGTGGAGAAGTTGTACGTCAATTCGGAAACAAACTAAGAGATTTAAAAGAACCACTAGGAAAGCTAGTGTCTTATGAAATGGGAAAATCTTTGCAAGAAGGTTATGGTGAGGTTCAAGAAATGATTGACATTTGCGATTTTGCTGTTGGACTGTCCAGGCAGTTGAATGGGCAAACTATTCCTTCGGAAAGACCTGGACATGTCATGAGAGAGCAATGGCACCCAATAGGAGTTGTTGGAATTATTTCTGCGTTTAACTTTCCTGTTGCAGTATGGGCATGGAATACGGCTTTAGCATGGATTTGTGGTGATGTATGTGTATGGAAAGCTTCTGAAAAAGCGCCTTTATGCTCTGTAGCTTGTCAAAATATTATTGCGGATATTTTGAAAGAAAATAATTATCCAGAAGGTATTTCTTGTATCATTAACGGTGATTACAAAGTCGGTGAATTTATGACTACAGACACCAGAATTCCTTTAGTTTCTGCAACGGGTTCTACAAGAATGGGTAGAATCGTTGGTGCAACAGTTGCTGAACGTTTTGGGAAATCGTTGTTAGAATTAGGAGGTAATAATGCGATTATTATTACACCAACGGCTGACTTAAAAGTGGTTGTTCCCGGAGCTGTATTTGGTGCTGTAGGAACTTGCGGGCAACGTTGTACGTCTACAAGACGATTGATTATTCATGAATCTGTTTATAATAAAGTACGCGATGCTATTGTTGGTGCATATGGACAATTAACTATTGGAAATCCTTTAGACGAAAACAATCATATTGGACCATTAATTGATAAAGACGCAGTGAGTACATATCTAGCAGCAATTGAAAAGGCAAAAGCTGAAGGCGGAAATATATTAGTTGAAGGCGGTGTTTTAGAAGGCGAAGGTTATGAGTCTGGATGCTATGTTAAACCAGCTATTATTGAAGCAGAAAATCATTTTGAAATTGTACAGCATGAAACATTTGCACCAGTTTTATATTTAATGAAATATTCTGGAGAGGTTGAAAATGCCATTTCTAAACAAAATGGAGTTGCTCAAGGATTATCATCTGCTATCATGACTAACGAAATGAAAGAAGCCGAAAAATTCCTTTCATATGCAGGTTCTGATTGCGGGATTGCAAATGTAAATATTGGCACTTCTGGTGCTGAAATTGGTGGCGCTTTTGGAGGTGAAAAAGAAACAGGTGGCGGACGTGAGTCAGGTTCTGATGCATGGAAAATTTATATGAGAAGACAAACTAATACTATAAACTACTCTGATGAATTACCATTGGCGCAGGGTATTAAGTTTGATTTATAATCCATAAAATTTAATAAAAAAAACCACATGTGTAATGTGGTTTTTTTTATTAAAAAATCA
>CAJQQC010000069.1 GCA_905480385.1 uncultured Winogradskyella sp. | reverse complement strand
TTTAATGTTTAAATCCATTTGGCCATGACGTGCAATCTGGTCTAACATATGGTCAAAAAAAGCAATACCCGTATCGATAGTACTCTTACCTGTTCCATCTATATTAAGATCTATTTTAATATTTGTTTCATTGGTATTTCTTTGTATACTGCCAAGGCGTTCAGTAGTTTTTAAAAACTTATAAATCACTTCCCAATCATTAGTCTCCAAGGCAATATAATTTTGTAACTCTTTGTTACTAACTGTAACTTCATCGGTACCGAGATTAGTATTGTCATTGATAAAGATTCCTTTAGCTCCTAGATTCTTAGCCAGTTCAACATCTGTTAATCTATCACCTATTACAAATGAATTTGCTAAATCATAATCATTAGAAAAATACTTTGTCAATAAACCAGTATTTGGTTTTCTGGTTGGTGCGTTATCCTTTGCAAAAGTTCTGTCAATAAATTGTTCATCGAAAACAACTCCTTCGCTCTCAAAAGTTTTTAAAACAAAATGATGTACTGGCCAAAATGTATCTTCTGGATAAACTACAGTGCCTAAACCATCTTGATTTGTAATCATTACAATTTCAAAATTTAATTCTTTAGTAATCTTACTTAAGTATTGAAAGACTTTAGGATAGAATTCTAGTTTTTCAAACGAATCTATTTGTTCGTCAGCAGGTTCTTTAATTAAAGTACCATCTCTATCTATGAAAAGTACTGGCTTCATTATAGTTGGTTTAATATCTTTACTAATAATTTATTCTCTTCTTCTGTACCTATTGTAAATCTAAGACAATTGTCACACAACAACTGGTTTGTTCTGTTCCTAACTACAATACCACTTTTTATTAATTGTGAGTAGCGTTGATTTGCATCATCTACTTTGGCTAGAAGAAAATTTGCGTCAGATGGATACACCTCTTTAATAAATGGAATTTGTGATAATGCTTTTGCTAACAAACTTCTTTGTTCTAAAATTGAAGATACTTCTTGTTTAACACCATCTAAATCGTTTAATCTTTCTAATGCTTTGTTCTGAGTAAGCTGATTAATATTATACGGTGGCTTAATCTTATTTAAAATTGAAATAATAAATCCTGAAGCATAACATACACCTAGTCTAATTCCCGCTAATCCGTATGCTTTAGATAATGTCTGTGTCACAACTAAATTGGGAAAGTGATCTAATCGATTCACCCAGCTTTCTTGATTAGAAAAATCAATATAAGCTTCATCTATAACTACAATACCCTTAAATCCAATTATTAACTCCTCTAATTTATTAGCATTAAAACTATTTGCTGTTGGATTATTTGGTGAACACAGCAATAGAATTTTAGAGTTATTATTTTGAGTTATCAAAATTTCTTCAACCTCTGGCTCAAAATTTTCGTCCAATAATACAGTTTTAACTTCTACTGCATTTAAATCTGCTAAAACAGAATACATACCATATGTTGGTGGTAATGTAATTACGTTATCCTGATTGGGTTCGCAAAAAGCTCTGAATAATAAATCTAAAATTTCGTCACTACCATTTCCAAGAAGAATTTGAGATGGTTTTACACCTTTTATATCTGCTAATTTACTTTTGACTTTATATTGTTGTGGGTCAGGATATCTATTAACGTTTGTCTGAAAAGGATTCTCATTAGCATCAATAAATACCATATCTGAAGAGGCATCCTTATACTCATCTCTTGCTGATGAATATGCCTTAATGGTCTTAATATTATCTCTTAAAAGATTTTCTATATTCATGACTTTAAATCTTTTAAACGTAAAGTTACAGCGTTTTTGTGCGCTTGTAAACCTTCTGCTTCAGCCATTAACTGAATAGTTGGTCCTAATACCATAATACCTTTCTTCGATATTTTTTGAAACGTCATGCTCTTTAGAAAGCTATTTAAATTCACACCAGAGTAGGCTTTAGAAAAACCATTTGTTGGCAATGTGTGGTTAGTTCCAGATGCATAATCTCCAGCACTTTCTGGTGTGTAATCACCAATAAATACAGAACCAGCATTTCCTATATTGTCTACGAAGAAGTCATCGTTCGTTGTTGAAACTATAAAGTGTTCTGGACCATATGCGTCTATTAGCTCTAAAGCGGTTTCAAAATTGTCAACTACAATTGATTTAGAATTATTTATGGCATCTGTTGCCATTCCCTTTCGAGGAAGGTCATTCAATTGCTTGTAAACTTCTGTATTGACAACTTGAGCAAAATCCTTTGATGTCGTGACCAATATCACTTGACTATCCGCCCCATGTTCTGCCTGGCTTAATAAATCTGAAGCTACATATGCAGCATTTGCGGATGTATCAGCCATTACCAATAATTCACTTGGACCAGCAGGCATATCTATGGCAACACCATATTTTGTAGCTAATTGTTTAGCTACAGTCACATATTGATTTCCTGGACCAAATATTTTATAGACTTGTGGAATTGATTCTGTTCCAAAAGTTAAACCTGCTACAGCTTGAATTCCACCGGCTTTTATAATTTTAGTTACACCACAGAGTTGTGCCGTATATAAAATTTCATTCGCAATTCTACCTTCTTTGTTAGGTGGTGAACATAATACAATCTCCTTACATCCAGCTATATTTGCTGGGACTGCTAACATTAATACAGTAGAAAACAAAGGTGCTGTTCCGCCAGGTATATATAAACCAACTTTTTGAATAGGTCGTTTTTCTTGCCAACATGCAACACCATCCATCGTTTCAAATAAGACTTTTTCTGTCTTTTGAGCTGAGTGAAATTTTTCGATATTAGATTTTGCTAATTGAATTGCTTCTTTTAATTCTTTAGAAACTGTATTACTTGCGTCGTTAATTTCAATTTCTGAAACTATTACAGATTCTAATTCTACCTTATCATATCGATGAGTGTACTCGTTTAAAGCCTTGTCGCCATTATTCTTTATGTCATTAAAAACAGTATTAACAATAGCTTCAATATCATCAACTGTTTTAGTTGGTCTTTCTAATATAGTAGACCAATCTTTTTTTAATGGATTTTGAATTATCTGCATTACAAAACCATATTTTCGATTGGACATACGAGTATACCTTCTGCTCCATTCGCCTTAAGTTCATCAATAACATTCCAAAAATCATTCTTATTTATAACAGAGTGCAAAGAGCTCCAGCCTTCTTTTGCTAACGGTAAAATTGTTGGACTGTTCATGCCTGGTAAAATATCTACTATTTCATCAAGTTTGTCATTTGGTGCATTAAGTAATACATATTTATTTTCTCGTCCTCTTAAAACTGATTTTAAACGAAACTGAATCTTGTCAATAAAAGCTTGATTTTCTTTCGATATTCTTGGAGAAGTAGCTAAAACTGCTTCTGAAACAAGGAGTTTGTCAATTTCTTTTAATCCATTTTTAAACAAGGTACTTCCACTTGAAACGATATCGCAAACTGCATCAGCTAAACCAATATTTGGTGCAATTTCTACAGAACCATTAATTATGTGAAGATTGGCTTTTATTCCAGTTTTATCTAAAAATTGATTCACTGTATTTGGATATGATGTCGCTATACGTTTGCCTTCTAAATCTTTTAAAGATTCAGCATCTGAAGATTTTGGTACAGCTATAGAGACGCGACATTTTGAAAAACCTAATCGTTCTATAATATTTAAATCATTACCTTTTTCTATAAGAACATTCTCACCTATTATTGCGGCATCAACAACACCATCTCTTAAATATTGAGGGATATCTCCATTACGTAAATAAAACACTTCTAATGGGAAGTTACGTGCTGAAGCTTTAAGTTGATCCTTTCCGTTATCAATTGAAATTCCAATGGCTTTAAGGATTTTCATTGAGTCTTCGTTAAGACGTCCTGATTTTTGTACTGCAATTTTTAATTTACTCATTATTTTTTATTTGTGTTTGGAAAATGATAGGCTTTACAAACAAAAAACCCATTTGAATTTTCAAACGGGTTTTTAAATATATTATTGAATTTATTCAATACATCTTCACCTCGCTTGAGCGATTATGTGAAAATGATGATTTAATTGAGATATATTCATTAGTTTTTTTCTTGAAAACAAAGTTTCATAAAATAATTTCACAATTCCAAGCCTTTAACAAATTTTTATTGATTGCCTAAAATGATTGGCATTCCGCTATCGCCAGAACCTATTACTATTACTTTACTATTAGGTGATTCTGATAATTTTACAGTTGCTTCGATTCCTTTGTCTTGCAAAATCTTATCCGTTAAAGAAGCACTTAAAATCCTGTTAGCATCAGCTTTACCTTTAGCTTCGATTATAACTTTTTCAGCTTCCTTAGCAGCTGTAACTAATCTAAATTCGTACTCTAAAGATTCTTGTTCTTGTTTTAGTTTGCGTTCAATCGCCTGCTTTATTGTTGGCGGTAATGTTACATCTCTAATCAAAACACTGTTTAATTGTATGTATTGTCTTTCAACAATTTTCTTAGTTTCCATGAAAATCTCTTCTTGAATAGCATCTCGCTTACTAGAATATAATTGTTCTGGTGTATAACGCCCAACAACACTACGCGCAGCAGAACGAATTGCTGGTTGTAAAACACGATTAAGATAATTACGTCCTTTTTCTTTGTGTAAGCGTGCTAGATTAACGACGTCTGGTTGGTATAATACAGATGCGTCTAATTGTATGTCTAATCCGTTTGATGATAATACAGACATTTTTTCAGGAATTTCTTGTTGTCTTACTTCATATTCAATAACACTATTCCATGGTGCTACAAAATTGATTCCTTCGCCAAGTGGCTCTGATTCTGGATCGACACCTCCATTTAAATTATAAAGAACCCCTGCATAACCAGCATCTATAGTTATTACAGATTTGAATAATATAATAATACATATCACTGCTACTACTAATATTGGTAATCCGATTTTTGGTAATTTTTCCATTTATTTTATTTTTAAATTAATCCGTTATATTTTCTAATACACCACTCCAAAGATAAGGCTAAAGCAATTAAACTCAATAAATATTTCCAATCAATTATAGGGATACGATTACGCTTACTCTTTTGTATTGTAGCATATCTTTCATCGGAAACTAAATCTGAAATTATTGTATTGTATTCATCAATAAAATATGATTTTGCATTAGTATTAGTCGCTACACTTTGTAATTTTGTTACATCTGCATTTAAAAATTGTTGTTCGACATTGTAAGCTAATATCGTAAAGTTGCCTGATGACGAAATTGGCTCATCATTAGATTTTATTGAAAAATTATAATCACCTGGCTCAATACCACTCAAATCAATACGGTAAGATGTATTATTTAATAAAAGTGGAAGTGTTTTAGAAACATTTGTTTCTTCATTAACATAAGTTATTTGAAGAGTTGAATTGGTATCGAATTCGTAATTTTTATTAAAAAACTGAGCGTTTACTATGATATTTTCGTTTTGATTATAGAATGATTTATAATCTAAACTTAAGCGTTGCCTTTTTTTATTTGAACTTAAATATTGAACGAACTTCCCAATAAAATTATCAAAACCTTCAAAACTATCTGTATTTAAATAGCATTGCGCACGCCACCTCCAAATACCTTCTCCGTTAAGCAAAGCATGTTTTTGATTATTTATTTCAAATGTACTCAACAGTGATTCTTCAGTATTTATACCATTAATTGTTTTGTACAATATAGTTTCTTGCGGAACTAGAAATGTTGTATTACCAAAATCTGATTCTAAAGGTGGATAATCAATAAATGCAATATTATCTACTATAAACACACCAAAATTAGGATTTAATTCTGGCTGATAATCCTCGGATTGATTTGTAACTTCTTGCTTAAATAAGCTTTGTGAGTCGTTTACAAAATTCCAATCGGTACTAGAGCCTGCTATGGTAAACGTATTTAGCTTTTGATTTAGTATTCTTTCAT
>CAJQQC010000068.1 GCA_905480385.1 uncultured Winogradskyella sp. | reverse complement strand
GTTCTCATTGAAAATGAGGAACTTATCTTCTTTAAAAGTATAAAGACAGGACGTTGGTGGGTAGAAATCCCTTTTTTAGCAAATGTTAATAATAAATTAAAAAAGCACACGTTATTACCATGCGCACATGAGGATTATGTTGCAGCAACAGAAGGAAAAACCCCTGAAAGGTGGTATAAAGCCTACAGGAAGAATAATTTTTAAAAAGCACAATTTGTTGATAACATTTAACTATTATATCGATGAAATGCATTTTTTAAGGATGAAATGCTAAAAAAATCGAGAAAAAGTTGTTTTTTCCGATTAATTGAAATATGTTTACCAACTCAAAATTTAAGGATACTAATTTAACCTATAGTTTTATGAAAATGAATAAGCTTGTTTTACTAATCACAGTGTTAGCCTTTATGGTAAGTTGTAACTCTGGAGATCGCGGGCAGGTTGTCGGCGTAAAAGGTAAACGATGGCACCCTGAAAAGCCTTATGGAATGACTTTAATTCCAGGTGGAGCTTTCATCATGGGTAAATCTGATGATGATTTAGCAGGTATGCAAGATTCACCTACAAAAACAGCAACTGTTAGAGCTTTTTTCATGGATGAAACTGAAATCACTAATAGTGAGTACAGACAGTTTGTTCAGGATGTAAGAGACAATATCATCAGAAAAAATCTTGCTGAAATGGCTGATTTAGAAGGTAAGGTTCCTGACGACGGTGGTATTGGAGAGTTTGCATACACAGATACAGACACTACTAACCTCACACCCTATCAAAAGTATATCATTAACACCTATGGTAATGATCAAAGAACACTCAATAAAGAAATTGATCTACACGAAAGCACTGAAGATTTTCCTGATGAGTTATACTCAGAAGTGATAGATAATATGTATTTGCCACTAGAAGAGTCTTACAACGGACAGCGTACTTGGGATGTTTCTCAGTTTGTTTTCACATACACTAGCATGGATATTCAAGCAGCAGCTAAAGACCGCTCTCTAAATCGTTCAGATGTTATTGAACAAGAAGAGATTATGGTTTATCCAGATACAACAGTATGGATTCGTGACTTTGCTTATTCTTACAATGAGCCAATGCACAATGATTATTTCTGGCATGACGCCTATGGAGATTATCCTGTAGTTGGTGTTTCTTGGGATCAAGCTAAGGCATTTTGTCAATGGAGAACTATATACCATAACAATTATCAAAAAGGTAGAAAACGACAACCTGTAAATGTTTACAGATTACCTAATGAGGCAGAGTGGGAATATGCTGCTCGTGGCGGTTTACAAGGAGCTACATTTCCTTGGGGTAACAACTATACCTTAAATGACAGAGGTTGTTTTATGGCGAATTTCAAACCTTTACGTGGTGACTATGCCGCCGATCAAGCTCTTTATACTGTTGAAGCAGATGCTTATGAACCTAATGACTTTAACCTATACAATATGGCAGGTAACGTTTCTGAATGGGTTAATGGTTCATATTCTACATCATCTTACGAATTTATGTCTAGTATTAACCCAAGTGTTAATGACAAAAATAATCAACGTAAAGTTGTTCGTGGTGGTTCTTGGAAAGATGTTGCTTACTACCTACAAGTAAGTTCTAGAGATTATGAATATGCAGACTCTGCAAGAAGTTATATTGGTTTTAGAACTGTACAGGATTACATGGGTGAAGAAGTAACCAAAAATGCAAAAAATAAATAACAACTATAAACTATAATAATTAACCTACGTGTTGATCAGGGTTTGACTCAACAAAAACTTAAAACTAAAATTATGGCACAAAAAGGAAAACTTACGGTAACAAATTTCATATACGGAATGGGAGCAGCAATTGTAATTGTTGGTGCACTATTTAAAATTCAAAACTGGCCTTATGGTAGTCTTTTACTAACAATTGGTATGCTTGTAGAAGCAGGTGTATTTGCTTGGTCAGCTTTTGAAAAACAAGAAGAAGGTCTTGATTGGTCATTAGTATACCCTGAATTAGAAGGTGGTTCTGCTAAGGCTAAAAAATCTAAAGACGAACCAAAAGATGCAGAAGGTATTTTATCTAAAAAATTAGATAATTTATTAAAAGATGCTAAGATTGATGGGGAGCTTATGGCTAGTCTGGGTAATAGCATCAAGGAATTCGAAGGTGCAGCTAGGAATCTTAACCCTACAGTTGATTCTCTTCAAGCACAAAAGAAATATAGTGAAGAAATGTCTTTAGCAGCTGCACAAATGGAATCATTAAACAGTCTTTACAAAGTACAGATGGAAAGCGCTAACCGTCAAGCTTCGATTAATGAAGAAGCTATTGAAAATGCAGCTAAGCTAAAAGAACAAATGCAATCGTTAGCATCCAACTTATCATCATTGAATGGTGTATATGGTGGAATGTTATCTGCAATGAACAAGAACTAATTAGTTTTAAGTCTAATATTTAATTAACTAACAAAACTAATTATGGCAGGACAAGGAAAAATATCTGCAAGGCAGAAAATGATTAACTTAATGTACCTCGTGTTCATTGCTATTATGGCAATGACAGTAGCTCCAGAGGTTTTATCAGCTTTCGGGTTGATGGAAGAAAAATTTGAGAAGGCTAATGAGGTAACTACAGATATGAACGCTAAGCTTATAGCTAACCTAAAAACTAAGGGTGAAGAAAATCCTAAAGAGTTTTTGGCAGCATCTGTAAAAGCAGAGCAAGTAAGTATTGCATCAGATAAATTTTATAGATTTATTGAAGAACAGAAAAAAGACATCCTAAGAATGGGTAGCTACGAAGTAGATGAAGCTACGGGTAGATTACCTTTCGAGAAGATGAAAAAAGGTGACAAACTTGATGAAAAGTGGTTTACTGGAGACCGTCTAACCAAAGAAGGTGATAAAGTCATAAGTGCTATTAATCAATACAAAAAAGAGATAAAAGATATCTTAGGTATTGACCAATACTACAGCAAGTTTATTGAGAACTTTGATAAAAAATTCGATATTTCTGAAGTTAAGGATAGTGAAGGTGTTACTAAACAGTGGTTAGATTATCATTTTAAAGGCTTCCCATCTATAGCATCATATACAAAGCTTACAGCTATGCAAAACGATGTTAAAGTAACTCAAGCGGATTTAAACAACCTCTTTTTAGGTAACGCAGCCGTTGAAGCTACATCTTTAGATAAGTACAAGGCAATTGTATTAGCAGATAAATCAGCATTTTTTGCTGGTGAAAAATTTCAAGGTAGAGTTGTTATAGGTAAGTACGCAAATGTGCCACCTACAGCTTTAGAAGTAAATGGTAAACAATATGATGTATCTCAGGTAATTGATTCTACCGGAGCTGCACGACTTGATTTTAATGTTGGGAATGTTGGTGAGCATACTATAGAAGGTAAGTTTACATTTTTAGAAAATGGAGAAGAATTAGAAATCCCTATAGTTGATGCAAATTATGTAGTTGTTCCAAAGCCAAATTCAGCAACTATTTCTGCAGATAAAATGAATGTAGTTTATCGAGGTGTAGATAACCCAATGACAATTTCATTTGCTGGTGTACCAGATAATAAAGTTAGAGCAACTGCTCCTGGTTTATCAGGATCAGGAGGTAAATATATGATGCGTCCTCAAACAGGCAGAGATGTTACTATTAAAGTAACTGGTACCTTGGACGATGGTTCTACTGTTGGAGACAGTAAATTATACAGAATAAAAGATTTACCTAAACCATTAGGTAAGTTTAATGGTCAGATTGGTAATGCAAAGCTACCAAGAAATAATGTGGAGATTGGTAAAATTGAAGCAAGTTTTGGAGATGATTTTGATTTTAATTTACCACTTACAGTACAGTCTTTTACTATTAAAGTACCTGGTAAACCATCAGTAAATTGTAATGGTAATAGATTAAGCTCTGCTGCTAAAACAGCAATTCGTTCTGCAAGAAGAGGTGATATTGTACAAATTATTAATATTAAAGCTAAAGCTTCAGGAACTACTGTTAGAATTAAACCTCCAACTCCAGTTGTTATCGAGTTAGCTAACTAATAATATTTTTGAGCTAGATACGTTTTAAATAACAGCCTCAAACGTTTAAAATAGATTAAAATGAAGAATATAAAGCACGTATTAATAACAACTCTAGGAATACTATCTTTTAGTGGTGTATTTGCACAAGTAAATATCCTAAATGCAAAGATTCCGGAAGAAATAGGCTTAAAAACTGAACAGCAATTGCTTTTGGACAACGATGAGCCTTTAGAGTATGGTTATGTAGACGATAGAGACCGTTTATATTCTAAAATTACTTGGGAAAAAGTGGTTTTAGATGAGCGTGTTAACTTTCCTTTGTATTACCCAATAGACACAAATAATATCGGTCCAGACCGTCGTTCTTTATACCACGTGTTATGGAATGCTGTTAAATCTGGAGACATTCCTAAAGTATATGGAGATTCTTATTTTTCTCAAGAACGCACATTTGAAGAGTTAAAGCAATCCATGCAAAAAATAGATACTTTAGATGTTGGTTACGACCAATTCAATGCAGATGGCTATGTAGATCCAGAGTATATTATTCAAAGAGATATAGAAGCTTATGATATTAAAGCGTTTTTATTAAAAGGGCTTTGGTATTTTGACAAACGTCAAGGCGAAATGAAATACCGTCTTTTAGCTATTGGACCAGCTGCACCAGATGTAAACTTTATTGATTCTGATGACGAAGCAAATAATGAGCCTATTCCATTATTTTGGGTTTTTTATCCAGAGGCAAGAGCTATTTTACATGAGGCAAAAGCATACAATAATAAAAATAGTGCTATGCCAATATCATTTGATCATATTTTAAATTCCAGACGATTTAATGGTCATATGTATAAAATGGAAAATGTATATGGTGATAGAGAAGTTAAAGATTACATTAAGGATAATGCCTTAATGCAACTAATGGAGTCTCAACGTATCAAAGATAAGATTCGTAGTTTCGAACAAGACATGTGGAATTACTAATTCTGTATTCTAAATAAAAAAAACGTCTACTGTAAAGTGGGCGTTTTTTTATGATTCAATGTAACTAAATGTATGCCAGGTTAGGAGAAGTCGAAACCTATTTTAGTACTTTTGCTTTAATGAATAGTGTAGATTACATAATTGTGGGCTGTGGTTTGGCTGGTATTTCTTTTTGTGAAGTTTTAAAGGCCAATTCCAAAACTTTTGTAGTTTATGACAATGCTTCTCAACAGTCTTCAATAGTTGCGGCTGGGTTGTATAATCCAGTTATTTTAAAGCGTTTTACCGAGGTTTGGAAAGCGCAAGCACAATTAGATATAGCTTTACCAAATTATGCAAAAATTGAAACTGAATTGGGTATTGAGGTAGATCACCAACATCCTATATACAGGCGTTTTAGTTCTATTGAAGAACAAAATCTTTGGTTTACAGCTTCAGATAAACCATCACTTGAATCCTTTTTATCCACTGATATAAAAAAAAATAAAAATGAGCATATCGATGCACCTTTTGGTTTGGGAGAGGTCCTTCATGGTGGACGTATTGATACAGCACATCTAATTTCAGTGTATAAAAAAGATTTAATATCTAAAAACCTTCTAAAAGAAGAGCAATTTGATTACGATCAATTAGATTTTTCTCAACCAGAACTATCCTATAAACATACAATAGCAAAGCATATTGTATTTGCTGAAGGCTATGGTGTAAAGAAAAACCCATATTTCAATCATATTCCAATAAATGGAACTAAAGGTGAGGTATTGACTATCAAAGCGACTAATCTAAAGTTAAATACTGCAGTAAAATCTTCAATTTTTATAATTTCAATTGGTAACGATTTGTACAAAGTAGGTTCTACATACAAATGGAAGGATAAAACAAACGTACCTACCAAAGCTGCAAAAGAAGAATTACTTTTAAAACTTAAAAAATTCATTACCTGCGATTTTGAAGTCGTTGGCCACCAAGCAGGAATTAGACCTACCGTTGGAGACAGAAGACCAATTATTGGTAAACATCAAAATATTGACAATCTATATGTGTTAAACGGATTAGGGTCACATGGCGTTATGATAGGACCTTATGTGGCAGAAAAGCTTTTCAATTTAATAGAAAAAGATATTCAGTTAGATAACGAAATTGATATCAACCGCTTCAAAAAGTAAAGCGTAAATAAACCTATTTAGAAACCTATTTGCCGATTTCTTTATCGTAATTCATAAATAGGTTTATCCAAATGTTTCTAGAAAGACGCATTATTATTGGCATAAATGCAATCAAAGTTGCTACGATAGCAATAAATGCTGTAACCAAAGACGAATTAAGGATGACAAAACTCACAATAAAAGTAGAAATAGCAAATGCAATACCAACACCATAACTTACATACATAGAACCATAAAAGAAAGAGGGTTCCATACGGTATTTTGTATTGCAATGGCTGCAGTGGTCATGAATCTTTAACACATCTGTGATATGATATGGATTCTTGTCAACATACATAGATTCTTGATGACATTTTGGGCAAGCACCAAACAAAATGCTATAAATCTTATTTCCTTTACCAATCATAACTGAAAACCTTTACTTTTGCGTTTTTTAATAGGGTTCAAAGATAGTTTTTTGCTAGAAGTGAATTGTAACAATTGTAGCGTTTGTCGTTATTCCATTATATTTAAAAGCTATGCTTAATATTCATAATCTCTCTATATCATTCCAGGGCGAATATCTTTTCGAGGAAATCACTTTTAAACTTGGAAATGGCGACCGTATTGGTCTTATTGGCAAAAACGGTGCAGGAAAATCTACTATGCTTCGTATTTTATCTAAGGAGCAGGAAGCCGATTCGGGTCAGATTGCAGCAGATAAAGATTTAAAAATAGGTTTCTTAAAACAAGATATTGATTTTGATTTTGGAAAGACTGTTTTACAAGAGTCTTATGAGGCATTTAAAGAAATAAAAACTTGTGAAAAACAGCTTGAAGACATAAACACGCAATTAGCAGAGCGCACGGATTACGAAAGCGAATCGTATAATCAGTTAATGATTGACTTAAATGAGATACAACACCAATACGAAATACTTGGGGGCTATAACTATCAGGGAGAAACAGAAAAAATTCTTCAAGGGTTAGGGTTTAAGCGTGAAGATTTTAATAAACTAACTGATACTTTTTCTGGAGGTTGGCGTATGCGTATTGAGTTGGCAAAACTTCTACTTCAAAATAATGACTTGTTGTTACTCGATGAGCCAACAAACCACTTGGATATCGAATCTATTATTTGGTTAGAAAACTTTTTAAAAAATTATCCAGGAGCAGTCGTCATAGTATCTCACGATAAAATGTTTTTAGATAACGTAACCAATCGTACTATTGAGATTTCACTGGGTCGCATTTACGATTATAACAAACCTTACACCAAGTTCTTAGCGCTACGAAAAGAGATTAAAACACAACAGTTAGCCACACAAAAAAATCAAGAAAAGCAAATTCAACAAACCGAAAAACTGATTGAAAAGTTCAGAGCAAAAGCCTCAAAAGCAACTATGGCACAATCGCTTATAAAAAAGTTAGAGCGTATGGATAGGATAGAAGTAGACGAGGAAGATAATGCTGTGATGACATTAGTTTTCCCTGTATCTATAACGCCAGGAAAAGTCGTAGTTGAGGTTGAAAATGTATCAAAGCATTATGGAGACTTACAAGTTCTTCACAATGTGAGCATGTCAATTCCTCGTGATACAAAGACTGCTTTTGTTGGGCAAAATGGTCAAGGAAAATCAACTTTAGCAAAAATTATTGTTGGAGAATTAGAGCATCAAGGCAATTTGACTATTGGACACAATGTTCAAATTGGATATTTTGCCCAAAATCAAGCTGAATATTTAGATGGAAGTAAAACAGTCTTAGAAACAATGATTGATGCAGCAAACGAAACTAACAGGAGCAAAGTTAGAGATATTTTAGGTTCTTTTTTATTTAGAGGTGAAGAAGCAGATAAATATGTACGTGTGTTGTCTGGAGGTGAACGCAACCGTCTAGCACTTGCAAAATTGTTATTGCAACCACTGAACGTGCTTATCATGGATGAGCCTACAAACCACTTAGACATAAAATCAAAAAATGTTTTAAAAGAAGCATTAAATAAGTTTGAAGGGACTTTAGTCTTAGTATCTCACGATAGAGACTTTTTACAAGGGTTAACAGAAACTATTTATGAGTTTAAAGATCAAAAGATAAAACAATATTTAGGTGATATTGACTTCTACTTGGAGCAACGAAATCTCGAAAACCTTCGCGAAGCCGAAAAACGAACGGTTGTCGCTAAATCCGATAAATCAACAGACAATAAGCAAAGTTACCAAGACCAAAAGAAGTTAAAATCTCTAAACAATAAGTTAAGTAACATTGAATCTAAAGTCAATCAACTAGAAAAGGCTATTAAGGAAGACGATATGGCTCTAGCAACCAACTACAATGAAACTGCAGCAAAGCAAGAGTTTTTTGATAATTACCAGAGTAAAAAACAAAAACTGGAACAACTTATGGAGGATTGGGAGAATATTCAAGAGTCAATAGATGCCCTAAATTTTAACAATTAAGATTATTTTAACTGCATGGCTCTGTGTTATGGGTAAATTTGTAACCTAAACTAACCAATGTAATGCGTAATATCATACTTTCTGTATTGGGAGTTCTCTTAATAGTTGGAGCAATTTTCATAGGAAAACAAATAAGTAATAGCAAGAAGAAGGAACGCCCAGTTGTCCAAAAAGTCGTTAAAACCATATTTACGGATACTGTAAAAAATGGAAACATTCAAATCGTTATACCTGCTAATGGCAATCTAGTAGCCAAAAGAAGAGTAGAATTGTACTCTGAAGTCCAAGGTGTTTTTAAAACTAGCGGTAAATTATTCAGACCAGGTCAAGAATACCGTCAAGGACAAACACTAATACGTATTGATGCTTCAGAATACTATGCAAGTGTCCAATCTGCCAAAAGTAATTTGTACAATACCATCGCTGCGATAATGCCTGATTTAAGATTAGATTTTCCAGAAGTTTTTTCGAAATGGCAAGATTACCTCAATGGTTTTAATATGGATAAAACCACACCTAAACTACCAGAAATGACATCAGATAAAGAAAACTACTTTATTACAGGTCGTGGAATTGTGTCAAGTTATTACAACGTAAAAAACTTGGAACAGCGTTTGGCAAAGTTTAATATCAGAGCCCCTTTTACAGGTATACTTACAGACGCATTAGTAACTGAGGGGTCACTAATAAGAAATGGTCAAAAATTAGGTGAATATATTGATCCAACTACTTATGAAATGGAGGTTGCTTTAAGCAAAAGTTACGCTAACCTTTTAAAGGTTGGTGAAACAGTTAAGCTAAACAACTTAGATCATACAGAAAATTTTATAGGAAAAGTATCAAGAGTTAACGGAAGTATAGATGCAACAACACAGACTATCAATGCTTACATCGAAGTTAAAAATGAGTCACTTAAAGAAGGTATGTATCTGGAAGCGAATCTTAATGCAAAATCTGAAAGTGATGCTATAGAAATTAATAGAAGTTTAGTACTGGATAACAACCAAATATTTATTGTTAGAGATACTATTTTGGATATTATTGATGTGAAACCTGTGTATTTTTCGGATACTAAAGCAGTTCTAAAAGGTATACCAGATGGAACGATTATGTTATCTAAATCTGTACCTGGTGCATATGCTGGTATGGCTGTAAAACCATATAACTCTAATGCCTCAGAATAGATATGAGAAAGCTAATAGGATACTTTATTAGGCACAGTGTTGCGGTTAACGTAGTTGTTTTTGCATTTATTATTTTTGGTATTGTTGGGTTTTTAAAACTAAAATCTTCATTCTTTCCTCTTGTAGATTCAAAGAATATTAGTATCAATGTAACTTATCCAGGAGCGTCACCTCAAGAGGTTGAAGAAGGTATAGTGCTAAAAATTGAAGATAACCTAAAAGGTCTTAACGGTATTGAGCGTGTGACTTCTACATCAAGAGAGAATAGTGGAAGTATTAGTGTAGAAATAGAGAAAGGGAAAGACATAGATTTTATGTTGCTTGAAGTTAAGAATGCGGTAGATCGTGTGCCCTCTTTCCCTGTTGGTATGGAACCTCTGATTGTTTCGAAACAAGAAAGTCTAAGGCCTACAATTACTTTTTCTATAAGTGGTAATAAGATTCCACTAGCCACATTAAAACAGATTGGTCGTCAGGTAGAGAATGATTTACGAGGAATAGAAGGTATTTCCCAGATTCAGATTTCTGGATATCCCCAAGAAGAAATTGAAATAGCAGTTAATGAAACCAGTTTATTGGCTTACAACTTAACTTTTAATGAAGTAGCTCAAGCAGTAAATCAAGTCAGTTTAATCACAACTGGAGGAACCATAAAAACAGATGCTGAGGAGTATCTAATTAGAGCCAATAATAGATCCTATTATGCAGATGGATTATCAAATTTAATTGTAAAGTCCGATGCCTCAGGTAGAAAGATTCAACTCAAAGATGTAGCAGATGTAAAAGATCAATTCTCTGAAACTCCAAATTCTAACTACTATGATGGTAATTTGTCTATCAATGTTACAATTACAAGTACTAATAATGAAGATCTAATTTCATCTGCAGAAAAAACTAAAGCTTATATCAAAGAGTTTAACCAAAGGTATGATAATGTTAAGCTTAATGTAGTTAGAGATTTATCAACAACGCTTGTTCAACGAACAAAATTATTGAGGGATAATGCAATTGTTGGTATGATACTAGTATTGATGTTTCTGTCTTTATTCCTTAACACACGTCTGGCTTTTTGGGTAGCATTTGGTTTGCCAATATCGTTTTTAGGAATGTTTATGTTTGCTGGTTATTTTGATGTAACCATAAACGTATTGTCTTTATTCGGGATGATTATTGTAATAGGGATATTGGTAGATGATGGTATTGTTATTGCAGAAAATATATACCAACATTATGAAAAAGGTAAATCACCAGAACAAGCAGCAATAGACGGTGTTATGGAGGTATTACCTGCCATTGTTTCTGCTATTTTAACAACAATCTTAGCATTTAGTATTTTTTTATTCTTAGATGGTCGTATTGGCGAGTTTTTTGGAGAAGTATCAGTCATTGTTTTGTTAACATTAACAGTTTCATTGATAGAAGCACTTATTATTTTACCTGCCCACTTGGCACATTCAAAAGCATTGAGAATACAAAATAATTCAGACAAAACGGGAATAGCTGGCTTTTTTCAGCGTGCATTTTCCAAATTGCGCATCATTAATACTATTGGTGACAAAATAATGCGATGGCTTAGGGATAATTTGTACAGTCCCATTTTAAAATTTTCATTGCAGCACAAATTTTTCACAATAGCTTTATTTATTGTTTTTACAATACTTACAGTGTCTAGTATACAAGGTGGTATTGTTAGAGTATCATTTTTTCCTCAGATAGCCAGTGATCAAGTAGCGATAAACCTTAATATGCCTAATGGTACAAATGAAAAAGTTACCGATAGTATTATTTCATTTATAGAGGAAAAAGCAATTGAGGTCACTAAGGAGATAAATGATGAATACTTTGAAAAGAATTCTGAAAAATATTTAGTAGAGAACATAATTAAAACTATTGGACCAGGCTCTTCAACAGCTCAATTAAGTATTAATCTATTACCTGGTGAATACCGTTCAAATGATATAACAACAGACTTAGTTGGAAATAGAATAAGAGATCGTGTTGGACCAATTTTTGGAGCTGAGAGTTTGGTATTTGGTGGAGGAAGAAATTTTGGTGGTAACCCAATTTCTGTTTCGCTATTAGGTAGTAATATTTCAGAGCTTAAAGCGGTAAAGACAGAATTAAAAGCAAACCTTGAGAAAAATATCTTACTCAAAGATGTAAAAGATAACGATCCAATAGGTATAAAAGAGATTCGAATAGAATTAAAGGAGAGCGCTTATGCTTTAGGACTAGACTTAAGGACAGTTATGGGTCAAGTTAGATCTGCTTTTTTTGGCGCTCAAGCACAACGTTTTCAAAGAGGTCAGGATGAGATTAGGGTATGGGTAAGATATGATAGAGAAGATCGCTCATCTATAAATAATTTAGATGATATGCGTATCAGTACTCCTTTAGGTGATAGAATTCCGCTTAAAGAAATTGCGACTTACTCAATACAAAGAGGCGATGTGGCTGTTAATCATCTAGAAGGTCAAAGAGAAATTCAGATTTCAGCAGATATAAAAGATGCTAAAAAAACAAGTTCTACTGATGTTATGGTAGAAATTAGAGATGAGATTATGCCTGATATTTTATCTAGATACCCTACAGTTACGCCTTCTTATGAAGGTCAAAATAGAGAGCGTTTAAAGTTGACTAATTCATTAGGACCTGTAGGTTTAATTGTTATTGTTTTAATTTATATTGTTATTGCATTTACATTTAGAAGCTATAGTCAACCATTAATATTACTGCTTTTAATTCCGTTTAGTTTACCTGCTGTGGCTTGGGGTCATTGGATTCATGATTTTCCATTAAACATAATATCGCTTCTGGGAATTATTGCCTTAATTGGTATCATGGTCAATGATGGTTTGGTACTTATCGGTAAGTTTAATAAAAACCTTAAGAACGGTATGGCATTTGATGACGCACTGTATGAAGCAGGTCGTTCGCGTTTTAGAGCTATATTTTTAACGTCCATAACAACCATAGCTGGTTTAGCACCTCTGATTTTTGAAGAAAGTAGACAAGCGCAATTCTTAATTCCTATGGCGGTGTCCATAGCTTATGGTATTGGTTTTGCTACGGTATTAACGTTGATTGTATTACCTATATTTCTATCGTTTAGTAATTTTATAAAACAAAATGCAAAATGGTTGTATACAAATAAAGAAGTAACAAAAGAAGAAGTAGAACGTGCTATAAAGGAGCAAAATGAGGGATTAAATTTTTATTCCATTCAAGAAACAAATACAATTGAAGATAAAGCACAACATAGTATTTCAGAATAAAAGAAATGAAAAAATTAAATATTAATAGCGCATTATTTATTTTAGTAATTCTTACCAGCTACCCTGTTTTTTCTCAGCAGCTAGTAAAGCCATCAGAAGCCATTGCATTAGCTTTAGAACACAATTACGGTATACAAATTGCTAACAATAATATTAATGTCGCTGCAAATAACAAAAATATACTAAATACTGGTTATTTACCTACAGTTACAGGTAATGCAGCAGGTTCTATTGATACTCAAGATGCTGAAGGTCAATTGGCAAATGGAGATGTAAGAGTTGCTGAAGGTGCAGAAACAAGACGCTATAATGCTTCTATAAACCTTAATTATATAGTTTTTGATGGCTTAGGCAGATATTACAATTATAAGCGTTTAAAAGAGCAGTATAATCTGTCAGAGTTACAAGCAAGAGAGACCATTGAGAACACGACCAATCAACTATTAACAGTGTATTATAATGTAGCAAGGCAAAGTGAAAATTTAAAATCTTTGGAGGAGACTTTAAATATTTCAAAGGACAGGTTAACTAGAAGCGGATATCAGTTTGAATATGGTCAAAATACAAAGTTAGATGTACTCAATGCCGAAGTAGATATCAACAACGATAGCATTAATATCATTAACGCAAGACAGAATCTCATAAACTCTAAGCGTGATCTAAATCTAGTAACCGGAAACAAAATTTCTAATTTTTTTGACGTTGATACTACTGTTACCTTTTTACTACAACTTAATAAGACAGATTTATTACAAAAGCTATATACAAATAATGTTAACCTTATCCAGAATGAGAAAAATATAGCTATTAACCAATTTACTTTAAAAGCCAATAAGTCTGGTTATTTACCAACAATAGGTTTAACAGGAACTTACGGTTGGAACGAGTCTACCAACAATAGTCCACTTGCGTTTGTATTACAAAATACAAGCACTAATCTTTCGGCAGGTGTTAATCTGACATGGAATTTGTTTGATGGTGGTGCCACTGTTACACGTATAAAAAATGCTAGAATAAATCTAGAAAACCAGAAACTTCAGAAAGAGCAATTAAAACAAGAAGTAGAGCGTAATTTTAATAATGCCTGGGACGATTATCAAAACAAATTACAGGTGTATGGTGTTCAAGAAGATAATATAAAAACAGCCAAAAATAATTTTGACCGTACAAAAGAAAAATTCAAACTAGGTCAAGTCACATCTATAGAGTTTAGACAAGCACAGCTAAATCTTTTATCTGCTGAGTTAAGAACAAGTCAAGCAAAATATGATGCTAAAATTGCTGAAATTTTAGTACTTCAGATTAGTGGCGAATTATTAAATGTAGAATTTTAAAAACTGAAGAATGGAAGAACACTTTTTTCAATGTCCGCATTGTTGGAAGCAGATTTCAATGCTAATGGATGTTTCAGTATCCAATCAAACTTATATTGAGGATTGCGAAGTGTGTTGTAATCCTATTCAAATTCATGTTATCTCAGATGGTACATCTATTCAGAATATAGATGCAAACAGCATCGAACAATAGCCTTAAACTAAAATAGTATAGTGTTCGTAAAGCGCATTTCATCGAAAAAAAGCTAATTTTGGCGATTAATTGTATTTTAATCCTATATTTGAGTCGTTAATCGGTCCCCTCGCCCAAATCACTTAAATATGAAAACGTTTTACACTTTAGTATTTTGCCTACTAACTACTGCATTTTTACATGCAAATGTTTCGCATATTCAGAAAGATGCTTTGGTAGATTTATACAATTCTACAGATGGCAATAATTGGAAAAACACATGGGATTTGACATCACCAGTTTCAACTTGGTATGGTGTTACAATCATTAACAACCAAATCACAGAATTAAATTTGGCTTTTAATAATCTTAATGGAAGTCTACCATCAAGTATTGAAGGATTAGATACATTAACGTTACTAGATTTATCTTTTAATAGTATTGAAGGTAAATTACCGGTAGAGATATTTCAACTAAGCCAATTAAAAACTTTAAAATTATATTCTAATATGTTTGAAGGTGAATTCCCTTCAGAGGTTGGTCAAATGCAAAACTTAAGAGTTTTAGAAATTTATAACAACAATTTTTCTGGAGAGATACCAACTACAATCGGAAAATTAAGTAACATTGAAAACTTAGGGTTTAGTAGCAATGCTTTTACAGGAATGTTACCAAAAGAAATTTCTAATTTAAGCAATCTTAAAATCTTAAGCGTTTTTGATAATAATTTATTTGGTACGATACCAAGTAACATAGGGCAGTTGTCTAAGCTAGAGCAATTAGTATTATCTAACAATAGTTTTTATGGCCAATTACCATCTAGCTTAGTGAGGTTAGAGAAATTAAACACACTGCTTTTAGGAGAGAATAATTTTACAGGTAATTTTGCAAACTTACAGTTACAAATGCCTAACATTATCACTCTAGATATTGACGCAGAAAACAAAAAAGGGGTTTTGGTTACTTTAGATGAAGAAGTTAATGACAACTAAAATATTTAATAAAAATAATAGGATAACCTTCAAGTAAAACTGAAGGTTATTTTTTTGATAAAGCTTTTGTAATCTAAAAAAAGTTTTATCTTTGCAGTCCTCTTAAATGATTATGTCGGTATTATGAATCGAGAGTTAGCAGCTAAGACAATCAAATAAGTTATAAATCGCGGGATAGAGCAGTAGGTAGCTCGTCGGGCTCATAACCCGAAGGTCACTGGTTCGAGTCCAGTTCCCGCTACTAAAACAATAAAACGGTTATACTATTATAGTGTAACCGTTTTTGATTTATACTCTAACTTAGGTGTGATAGAAGTTGTATTAAAAAATTATTCTAATAAACCTAGCTGCATTAAGAATGAGTAGTTATCGAAAAAATCTTGTTCCTGAAGTACTTTTCCATCCTTCATCAACACCACGGTAGTACCACTGATGTTCACCTTTTTGTTAGTCGCAGGGATTCCAAACATTACCCCATCATGAGTTCCTTTAAAATTCCAATGTTTAACTATTTTATCTCCTTGCCCAATTACATCAATAAAATTAAATTCAGCATCAGAGAAACCAGTTAAGTAATTGTTGTAATAATCTCGAAAGGCATCAATGCCAGTGATATTACCCTCTGCAGTTACTACGGTTGCTTGTTCATCAAAACTGTCACTATTTATAGCGTTACTATCCCTAGTTTCAAAAAAAGTATCCCAGGCCATCTTATAGGTATTGATATTTTTCTCAGTTTGTTCATTCACTCTTGCTAGAGACTCACACTCTTCATTAAATTCTTGTTTACAACCAATAAGTAGAAATGTTGTAATTGAAAATAGAATAATTTTTTTCATAATTGTTTATTTAAATTAATAATGGAAACCCAATATAATTATATTTTTTGGTTTAGAGATTAGTACTATCGCGTTAACTATAAACTCAAATTCTCTTGGCGTAAAGCGGATGTTCGATATTTCGATAGAGTTATCTACTAAAACAATAAAACGGTTATACTTTTATAAAGTGTAACCGTTTTTTTTTAACTTTAAGAAATTATGTTTATGCGCAAATTTATGGTTAATATAAAAATATCTTTTAATGGGTTCATAATTAAACTCTCAGCTTTGCTCATTTGTTCATTTTTATTAATTACTTGTTCTAAAGAAATTGAAGTTGAAGCTGAAATCAGATACAATTTAGAAGTTTTAGCAACTCCCAATGGAAGCGGAGCTGTAACTCCTTCTGCAGGGACTTATTCTGCTGAAAGTGTTATTGAATTAACTGCAGTACCAGCAGATGGTTGGGAGTTTGTTGAGTGGACTGGTGATTATGTTGGGACAGATAATCCGATTACAATTACATTTGATGATTCTAAGTCTATAACTGCAAATTTTAGTTTGGTTCAGGACTTTTTTATTTCACAATCTCCTTCATATAATTACCCTAATAATACAGTTGGTCAAATAATTAATAATTATTATTTCCCTGGAGTATATCCACACACTGATTTTATTTCTGATAATATAGATTTATATTACACAGAGAATAATTTAGAATACTACTACAGAATGTTTGGTAGGGATGGAATATATTTTGACTATAATAATGATGGGAAACTTGATTTTTTTGGGTTTTTAACAAATTTTATCCCGAATTGGGGTGTAGAAAAAGGAAAGTTCGTTCTTATTGATAATATCTTAAGTGATTCAAGAGAGAAATTATACTTTGATACTGATATTAATTTTGGAGGTGGTTCAATACAAGCTAATGACTTTAATAATGATGGGAAATTAGAGATTATGATTTCGACTCAAAATAATCATGAAAATGGAAATGGTGGGTATTCCACTAACCTCCCTGTTAAAATTATTACTTTTAACGAAAATGGGACTATTATTGAACAACAAGTCGGAGAACCTATGGGTGTTCATGATTCCACTTGTGGAGATGTTGATAATGATGGAGATGTTGATTTATTAGTTTGGTTATTTTCAGATCCAAATATTACTACGCGTCCTTTCCTTTACTTAAATGATGGTTCTGGAAATTTTACTTTAACTAATAATTTTGAATCATTTGAAGGTCTTGAGAATATATTAAATAATCAAGGACCTTATCCTGTAATTTCTGTTGAATTTTATGATATTGACAATGATAATAATCTTGATATTATTTGTGGATATTCTTTAGATGATTTTGCTGACACTAATTTTGATTATGGTTTAGAAAAAATAAGAATTTATTGGGGAGATGGGACTGGGACTTTTAATTTTATTAATGGGTTTACAGATTTAACATCAACTTCAAATCCCTATGTAGGTCCTAATTCAGTTGGAACTACAGTATTGGGAATTGGAATATTTGATTATGACAATGATGGTGATTTTGATATTGTTTCAAGTGTTACCCCTAATTATGGAGGTTATCTTTTACAATTATATGAACAAACAAATACAAGAGAATTTTTAGATGTCACTTCCTCAAAATTTGATGTTTTTACAGAAAGTTTTCCAAGAAATCAAGGTACTGACGGAGATTTCCCTAATTTCTATTATCCAAGATTTTATGATAAAGACAATGATGGAGATTTTGATATAGTTCCTGATGGTTTAGCTACATGGGGACAGCATCAATATGTTAATAATCTCTATTGGGAAAATATCGGCGGACAATTTATAAAACGTGAATCTAATTATTAATGAAAAGTCCTCAGATAATTTTTATTTATAGTTTTCTTATAGATTTAGCAACTTCCTTAAAATCTTTTTGAGTAAAACTAATGTTCGATATTTCAATAGAGTTATCTACTAAAACAATAAAACGGTTATACTTTTATAAAGTGTAGCCGTTTGTTATTAAAATAATATTATGCATTTTTGTATAAAAATAATTCAATCATGAAAAAAATATTTTTAATGTTAGCTTTATCAATCTTCGCTTTCAGTTGTGAAAATGAAGATACAGATAATATAGTCCCTACTCAAGCAAAAGTTCTTGGAGAATGGGAATTGTATAAGTTCGAAAAACAAGATTTAGTTACAGAATTTGTAAATGGTGAACTCGTGCAATCTATGCAATGGCATGACCTAACCCCATCGGCAGAACCTGAACCCTCGTTAATATTTGAAAACAATAATACATTTGAAACTAATTATGCAGGAGTTATTACGGGTGATGGTGTTTGGAGTGAAATAGACGAGAACACATTCAGTTTTACATTTAATGAGAACGCATGGTCTATTTTAGTGAGCAACTATATTGTACAGTTTCATTGTGATAATACAATTTCAATAAAGCATTTGGTGGAGCCACCTGCTGGTAATCACGATTTTCAAGACTCGGATTGGTACGTAGTCCGATACTTCAGGACGCCAGGAACTGATGAGTGTGACGATTTAGTTAATTACTATGTTACTGATTAAACAGATTGTTAATTTAAAATCTCTTGGCGTAAAATAAATGTTCGATATTTCGATAGAGTTATCTACTAAAACAATAAAACGGTTATACTATTATAGTGTAGCCGTTTTTTTATTTAACTTTAAAAATTATTTTTAAGCGCAAGTTTATGATTAATATAAAAATATCTTTTAATGGGTTCATAATTAAACTCTCAGCTTTGCTCATTTGTTCATTTTTATTAATTACTTGTTCTAAAGAAATTGAAATAATTCCTGAACCTGAAACACCAATCTATCCAATTACCATAAACATAGAGGGTGAAGGACAAGTAGACTATGAGTCTATTAACGGGATATCGTCTTCAAATTATGAATTAGGGACTTCGATAATATTAACTGCAAATCCATCAGAAAATTGGGAGTTTATAGGTTGGTCTGGTAGTATTATTTCCTCAGAAAACCCTGTAGAAATTACAATTTCAGATTCTACTGAAGTGAAGGCTAAATTTATGCGATACTTTGATTATAAGCAGCCTTCTTACAAGTTTAAAAATTCAGACTTTTGGGTTGATATTGAATCGATACCAACTTCGAATGGGATAGACTTATTTCAAACAAGCTATTCGGCAGCATATTCTTATGCTGATTTTAATGGAGACGGTTATGAAGATATTTTATTAGCGAAAAATAAATATAACATAGAAAGACACCCATTAGAATTATTTATAAATAATAAGAA
>CAJQQC010000067.1 GCA_905480385.1 uncultured Winogradskyella sp. | reverse complement strand
GATGCTTTCATTCGCCGCTTTACAGCAGGTGTAAAAGTCGTAGAGGTTGATGCTACAGGTCGATTGCTAATACCAAAAAATTTATTGTCTTTTTCAGGAATTACGAAACAAACAGTTCTAGCCTCTGCGGTTAATATTGTTGAAATATGGGATAAGGATAAGTACGAAAAAGCTATTGATGACGCAGCACTAGATTTTGCAGATTTAGCTGAGGAAGTTATGGGACAAGACGATAATGAAGATGGAGTATCATAGTGCGGTTTTACTAAAAGAAACAGTCGATGGTCTAGATGTAAAACCAGAAGGTGTATACGTAGATGTCACTTTTGGTGGTGGAGGACATAGTCGAGAAATTTTAAATAGACTAGGGTCACAAGGAAAACTATACGCTTTTGATCAAGATACAGATGCGCTATATAATACTATTGATGACGATAGATTTACGCTTATAAATGAAAATTTTAGATTCATCAAACGTTTTTTGAAGTTTCATGGTGTTAAAAAAGTAGATGGAATACTTGCTGATTTTGGAGTATCGTCTCATCAATTTGATGTCGCTGAAAGAGGTTTTTCAACCAGATTTGAAGCGGACATAGATATGAGAATGAATCAAGATAGTGCGCTTTCAGCTTTTGAAGTGGTAAACACTTATGAAGAAGAAGATTTAAAACAAGTATTCCTTCAGTATGGTGAATTGAGACAAGCACCAGCGATGGCAAAGGTGATTGTTGAAGAAAGAAAAAATGAAGAAATAAAAACTAGCGAACAGCTTAAGAGAGTTTTAAAACGCTTTTTAAATCATAGAAAAGAAAACAAGGTTTTAGCTCAGATTTACCAAGCTATAAGAATAGAGGTTAATCAAGAGATTGAAGTTTTAAAAGAATTACTACTTCAAACACCAGATTTATTGAAAGAAAAGGGTCGTTTAAGTTTTATCTCATATCACTCATTAGAAGATAGATTGGTAAAACGCTTTATAAGAAACGGAATGTTTGAAGGCGAACCTGAACGAGACATATTTGGCAATTTCGAAGTGCCATTAAAAAAGGTTGGAGGATTAGTCGTTCCAAGTCAAGAAGAAATTAAAATAAATAATAGAGCACGTAGTGCCAAACTTAGGATAGCAGAGAAATTGTGAAAAAAAGTATCTACAGCATATTAAGAGGTACATTTCTAATCAGTGATGATTCGTTTAAAAATTGGCGGGTCATTCTTTTTATATCATGTCTAGCCATAATCATGATTGCAAGTGCTCATAGTGCAGACAAAAAGGTATTTGAGATATCGAGTTTAAGTAATGAGGTAAAGGAATTGCGTTCTGCATTTGTAGATAATAGAGGTAAGCTAATGGGACTAAAAAAAGAATCCTATATAGAAACCAAAATGAAAGAAAAAGGTATAGGGATTTCATTAAATCCTCCAATAAAAATCATAGTAAAATCGTCAAATAAATAAGCTTTGGCAACAACAGAAACTAACATATTAAACAGATTGTACTTCGTCGCAGGCTGTATGTTTGTCTTTGCGCTTGCCGTAGTTTTTAAGCTGTGTACTATTCAGTTTGTTGATGGTGATAAATATCGTGCAATGGCACAAAAACGTACAATCAAACGTTTTGATATTCCAGCAAATCGAGGAAATGTATATTCTGCTGACGGTAGTTTGTTAGCAACCTCTATTCCAAAATATGATATAGCTATTGATGCGGTTACGTCTACTGATAAAAACTTTAATAAATACATCAAACCTTTGTGCGATTCTTTAGCTGTTTTTACAGGAAAAACTTCAAGTGGTATTGAGAAGAAAATCAGCAAAGCTCGAAAGACTAAAAATCAGTATTTGTTATTGCTTACAAATCTATCGTATTCAGAATTTGTAAGAGTTCGAAATTTTCCACTTTTTAAATTAGGTTCTATTCGTGGTGGATTTGTATATGACCAAACGACTAAGAGAGAACATCCGCTTGGCGGCATCGCTGAACGTTCAATTGGATATGAACGCAAAGATGAAAATAATTATTACACAAGGGTTGGTATAGACGGTGCATTCGGAAAAGATTATTTACGTGGTACAAATGGAAAACGCCTGAAACAAAAAATAGGTAAAGGCGAGTGGAAACCTATCCAAGATGTCAATGAAATTGAGCCTAAAAATGGGTATGATATCTATACAACTATAGATGTGAATATTCAAGATATTGCGCACCACTCGTTACTAGGACAGCTTGAAGAGTATGAAGCAGAACACGGTTGTGTAGTGGTTATGGACGTGAAAACAGGAGAGATAAAAGCCATTTCAAACTTAGGTCGTAATCGCGAAGGTAAATATTACGAACGGTTAAATTATGCAGTTGGCGAAAGTCATGAGCCAGGTTCGACCTTTAAAGTTATGGCAATGATGGCGGCTTTAGAGGATAAAGTTATAGATACTTCTACTGTTATAGATACCAAGAATGGAAGCAAAAGATTTTATGGGAGAACTATTTACGATTCTGGAGCTGGACATGGTA
Source organism: uncultured Winogradskyella sp. (assembly GCA_905480385.1). Taxonomy (GTDB): domain Bacteria; phylum Bacteroidota; class Bacteroidia; order Flavobacteriales; family Flavobacteriaceae; genus Winogradskyella. Next base: position 13,325 of record CAJQQC010000067.1, on the reverse strand, counting down.
AAATTTCTGCAGCAAAAGCTTTAGAGGTATCATCAAATATTGGTCTAGCAACTATTATTGATGATAATTATAAAAATAATCCTGAAAAGTTTTTAAAGCGTCTTCGACAATGGCGCTTGAATGATACATTAGGAGTTTCAATTATAGGAGAAGGTATTCCAGATATACCTTATCCAGGAGCAAGTAATTGGAGTCGAAATGCACTGCCTTCAATTTCTTACGGTTACAATATGCGGTTAACGCCGTTGCAAACTTTGGCTTTTTATAATGCTATTGCTAATAACGGTCAATTAATTAAACCAAGATTTTTAAGAGCCGTAAAAGAGTTTGATAGAAATATAGAAGTGTTTGATAAAGAAGTTTTAGTAGATAAGATTTGTTCAGATCAAACTCTTTCAAAGATTAAAGACATTCTAAAAAATATCGTAGTAAGAGGTACAGGAAAAAAACTCTATTCTGAAACTTTTTCAATGGCAGGTAAAACAGGAACGGCTTGGACTGATTATGCTGATATTGAGGCGTGGAGAAAAGATCGAAAATATGTGTCTTCTTTTGCGGGGTACTTTCCGGTAGAAAATCCTAAATATTCTTGTATCGTAGTTATTCATAAACCAAGTACAAAAGTTGGTTTTTATGGTGCGGATGTTTCTGGTCCAGTTTTCAAACGCATAGCACAAAAAATATATACAGATACGCCTTTAATTGATGAGATTCAACCTGTGGAGTATAATAATCCTCAAGTTGTAAAAGATTTTGAGAAGTTCAATTCGATTTCAAACACCTATAAAACTATTATGCCAAATTTAGTAGGTGTTGCAGCTATGGATGCTGTTGCCTTTTTGGAAAACATGGACGTGAAAGTAAATGTAAAATTAAGAGGAAGTGGAGTGATAAAATCACAGTCTATTTCAAAAGATATAAAACTAAAGTCTAATCAAACCGTCGTCTTAGAAGCATCTTGAAACCTTTAAAGGACATATTGTATAAGGTTACAATTAATGCTGTTGTTGGGAGCACAAGTGTAACAGTTAACAAAATTGAATTTGATTCTCGTAAAGTAGAATCTAATGATGTTTTTATAGCACTTGTTGGAACAATTTCGGATGGACATGACTATATATCTAAAGCGATTAATGACGGTGCAAAGGCAATTATTTGTCAAGTTATACCAAATAATTTAGTAGATAACGTAACATATATAGAAGTTGAAAATTCTAATAAAGCTCTAGCCTTTATGGCGGCAAATTATTACGATAATCCTTCAGAGAATTTAAAGTTAGTCGGTACAACAGGAACTAATGGAAAAACCACTGTAAGTTCCTTGTTGTATCAGTTATTTAAAAGAGCAGGCTATAAAGTAGGTCTATTATCTACTGTAAAAATCATGGTTGATGATAAGGAATATAAAGCTACACATACAACGCCAGATTCATTAACGATTAATAAGTACTTACAACAGATGAATGATGAAGGTGTGGAGTTTTGCTTTATGGAAGTAAGCTCACATGGCATTCATCAAAGTAGAACTGAAGGCTTACAGTTTTCAGGAGGCATATTCACTAACCTTTCACACGACCATTTGGATTATCATAATTCATTTGCAGAATATAGAGATGTAAAGAAGGCATTTTTTGATGGCTTACCGAATACAGCTTTTTGCTTAGTAAACACAGATGACAAAAATGGCTTGGTAATGATGCAAAATACAAATGCAAAAAAATGTACCTACGCTTTAAAAACTTATGCAGATTACAGGGCACAGATTTTAGAAAATCAGTTTGGAGGTTTACTCCTTAAACTAAATGATAACGAAGTTTGGACAAAACTAATAGGCAATTTCAATGCCTACAATTTATTGGCCATTTATGCGACTTCAGAATTATTAGGTCTCGAAAATGAAGAAAGTTTAAGATATATAAGTGAACTCGAAAGTGTTAGTGGACGTTTCGAATATTTTGTTTCAAAAGAAAAGATTACTGCAATTGTCGATTATGCCCATACGCCAGATGCATTAAAAAATGTACTAGAAACAATAAACTCAATCCGTACAAAAAATGAAGAATTAATCACCGTCGTTGGCTGTGGTGGTGATAGAGATGTAGATAAAAGGCCTAAGATGGGTCACATAGCATCGGCATTGAGCACCAAAGTTATTTTTACTAGCGATAATCCAAGAACAGAAGAACCGCAATCTATTATAGACGCTATTGAAGCTGGTGTAGCACCTCAAAATTTCAAAAAAATAGTGTCAATCTTAGACAGGAAACAAGCCATACGTTCAGCTTGCCAAATGGCACAACCAAATGATATTATTCTTATAGCTGGTAAGGGTCATGAGAATTATCAAGAGATTAATGGGAAGCGAAACGATTTTGATGATTATAAGATTGTAGGAGAATTGTTAAAACAATTGCAAAAATAAAAATGATCGCCGAGCATACCCGAAGCGATTAATTATTGATTATAAAAAAGTAATAAATGTTATACTACCTATTCGATTATTTAGAAAAGCAGTTTCAGTTTCCTGGTGCTTCATTATTTGGGTTTTTGACATTCAGAGCTGCAATTGCAATGATTCTATCTCTTCTTATCTCTATTGTATATGGAAAGAGAATTATACGTTTTTTACAGAAAAAACAAGTTGGCGAAACGATTAGAGATTTAGGTTTAGAAGGTCAAGCTGAAAAAGCTGGGACACCAACTATGGGTGGTTTGATTATAATTTTAGCAACTTTAATACCAGTACTATTATTAGCTGAAATCGCAAATATTTACATCATTTTATTGATTATAACTACGGTTTGGATGGGAGCAATTGGCTTTATTGATGACTACATCAAGAAGTTTAAAAATAATAAGGAAGGTTTAAAAGGGAGGTTCAAAGTACTTGGTCAAGTTGGTTTGGGTATTATCGTTGGTGCAACTCTTTATTTTCATCAGGATGTGACTATGAAAGAGAAGTTGCCGATTGAGCAGCAAAAAGTGTTGTTAGCAGAAAATCCTGACATAGAACCTTTTAAATTATTTGAAGCTGAAGAGAAATCTACAAAAACCACTATTCCTTTTGTGAAAAATAATGAATTTGATTACGCAGATTTAATCACTTGGATTAGTCCAGGTTTAGAAAAATATGCTTGGATAATTTTCATATTGGCTGCAATATTTATAATAACAGCAGTATCAAATGGAGCAAATCTTACTGATGGTATTGATGGTCTAGCCGCCGGGACATCAGCAATAATTGTTCTTACTTTAGGGATTTTTGCTTGGGTGTCTGGTAATATTATTTTTTCAGAATACCTCAATATCATGTATATACCGCTTGTGTCTGAGATTACAATTTATATAGCAGCTTTTGTAGGTGCTTTAATTGGATTCTTATGGTATAATACCTATCCAGCTCAAGTATTTATGGGTGATACAGGAAGTTTAACGATTGGAGGAATCATTGCAGTAATAGCTATAGCAATAAGGAAAGAATGGTTGATTCCAATCTTATGTGGCATATTCTTAGCAGAAAACTTATCGGTAGTCATGCAGGTAAGTTATTTCAAATACACAAGAAAGAAGTTTGGTGAAGGTCGACGCATTTTTAAGATGTCGCCTTTGCATCATCATTATCAAAAATCAGGATATCACGAAAGTAAAATAGTAACTAGATTTTGGATTATAGGAATCTTGTTGGCCATCCTAACTGTTGTGACATTGAAAATTAGATAGATGAAAAGGCTTGTGATTCTTGGTGGTGGAGAAAGTGGTGTAGGTACAGCACTGTTAGGAAAATCAAAAGGATATGATGTTTTTATTTCGGATAATGGCGAAATAAAAAAAGAATACAAAGACGTTCTTATACATAATGAGATTACATGGGAAGATAAAAAGCATACAGAATCAAAAATTCTGAATGCAGATGTTGTAATGAAAAGTCCAGGAATTCCAGATAAGGTGACTATGGTAAAGCAGATTCGAGAGCAAGGCATACCTATTGTTTCTGAAATTGAATTTGCCTCAAAGTTTACCGATGCAACTTTAGTCGCTATTACTGGAAGTAATGGTAAAACTACAACCGCAAGTTTGGTTTATCATCTACTAAAACAAGATTTAGATGTTGGTTTAGCTGGTAATATAGGAGACAGTTTTGCTAAACAAATTCTTGAAGAAAATCATAATTACTATGTATTAGAAGTTAGCAGTTTTCAGTTGGATGACATAAAAGATTTCAAGCCAAAAATTGCCATACTAACTAATATTACGCCCGACCATCTGGACCGCTACGATTATAAGTTTGAAAACTATATCGCCTCAAAATTTAGAATTGTAGAAAAACAGACTGAAGACGATTTTTTCATTTATGATGCCGATGACCCAGTTATCGAAAATTGGATAAAATCAAACACCATCAAATCTAAAAAATTACCATTCTCATTAAATAAGATTGTTGAGAATGGTGCATATATAAAAGACAAAGAAATAATAATAACTATTGATAATAATCAAATAACTATGCCAATAAAAAAACTAGCATTAGACGGAAAACATAACGTTAAAAATGCAATGGCTGCATCAACAGCCGCTCACTTACTTAAAATTAGAAAACAGACCATTAGGGAAAGTTTAGAAAATTTTCAAGGTGTTGAGCATCGACTAGAAAATGTACTAAGGATTAATAAAGTACAATATATCAACGACTCAAAAGCGACAAATGTTAATGCTACTTATTTTGCTTTAGAAAGCATGCAAGCACCAACTGTGTGGATTGTTGGAGGTGAAGATAAGGGCAATGATTACAGAGAGCTTTTTCCTTTTGTAAATGAAAAAGTAAAAGCAATCATATGTTTAGGGGTTGACAATGCGAAACTGATGGAAAATTTTGGAAATATGGTAGATGTAATTATCGAAACTCAATTTATGAGTGAAGCTGTTAAAATTGCTTACAAGGTAGCAAGTGCAGGAGATAATGTTTTACTATCTCCAGCATGTGCTAGTTTCGATTTGTTTGAAAATTATGAAGATAGAGGCCGTCAATTCAAAGATTCAGTTCGTAAGCTTTAATATATAAATGCAATCAGTGTTTCAAAATATAAAAGGTGATAGGCTTATTTGGGCTATAGCAACTTTATTAGCTATTTTCTCATTTTTGCCTGTATTTTCTGCAGCCAGTAATTTGGCATATACTGGCGGTTCAGGAAGTACATTTCCTTATTTATTTAAGCATGGTATGCATCTTTTTTTAGGCTTTGCGATAATGTATGCAGTACATCGTATTCCGTATCGCTACTTCAGAGGTTTGTCAATGGTCATGATTCCAATTGTGATAGTCTTATTGATAGTAACCGTACTCCAAGGGACAACCATAGACGGTGCAAATGCTAGTCGTTGGATTAATATACCGATAGTTAATATGTCTTTTCAGACATCAGCACTAGCATCTGTTGTTTTAATGGTTTATGTAGCACGCTATTTATCAAAAATCAAAGACAAGGAGATATCTTTTAAAGAGACGATACTACCATTGTGGATGCCAGTTTTTATTATTCTAGCATTAATATTACCTGCAAATTTTTCGACTACAGCTATTATTTTTGCAATGGTTATTTTATTGACTTTTCTTGGAGGATATCCAATTAAATATCTACTTGTAATTATTGGTTCAGGTATAATAGCACTTGTCTTTTTTGTTTTAGTAGCTAAATCTTTTCCAAATGTTATGCCAAATCGTGTAGACACATGGATAAGTAGAATCGAGAATTTTACAAATGGTGAAGATACTGAGGAAGATTATCAAATTGAGAACGCAAAAATTGCAATAGCTACAGGTATTTCGCCACAAGGTCCCGGAAAGAGTAAGCAAAAACATATTTTACCACAATCGTCATCAGATTTTATTTTTGCAATAATAATTGAAGAGTATGGACTTTTTGGAGGTTTATTTCTCTTAGTAATGTATTCATGGTTATTGTTTAGGCTAGTTATTGTTTCTCAGAAATCAGATACAATTTTTGGAAAACTTTTGGTGCTCGGCGTAGGATTACCAATCGTATTTCAAGCATTAATAAATATGGCAGTAGCTGTAGAGTTATTTCCAGTGACTGGACAAACATTGCCACTAATAAGTAGTGGAGGTACATCAATTTGGATGACATGTATGGCTATAGGTATTATACTTAGTGTTAGTGCAAAACGTGAAGAGATTAAAGCCCAAGAAGGACAAGAAGACAACCCATTAGATATTTTATCAGAAACCATCTAGAAAATTGAACAATAGCCAATCGACATACAAATTTATTTTATCAGGCGGCGGAACAGGCGGACACATTTATCCAGCAATAGCAATTGCAAATGAGCTGAAGTTACGATTTCCTGGTTCAAAATTTTTATTTGTTGGTGCAAAGGACCGAATGGAAATGGAAAAAGTACCACAAGCTGGTTTCAAAATAGAAGGACTTTGGATATCAGGCATTCAACGCAAGCTGACTTTAAAAAATCTAATGTTTCCCTTTAAATTGATGTCTAGTCTTTTTAAGTCAAGACGAATTATCAACACGTATAAGCCCAATGTTGTCATAGGAACAGGTGGGTTTGCTAGTGGTCCTTTATTACAGGTTGCAAATTCAAAAGGTATACCAACACTAATTCAAGAGCAAAATTCTTATCCAGGGATTACAAATAAACTACTGAGTAAAAAAGCCAATAGTATTTGTGTAGCGTATGAAGGTTTAGAGCGTTTTTTTCCTAAAGAAAAAATTGTATTAACAGGGAATCCAATCCGAAAAGATTTAATAGAAATTGAAAATAAAAAAATAGCTGGATCAAGTGAGTTCAATTTAGATAAAAACAAACTGACGCTTTTGGTTTTAGGTGGAAGTTTAGGTGCTAGACGTGTAAATCAATTGATTGAAAGTAAGCTAGAGTTTTTCAAAACTCATGACATACAACTCATTTGGCAATGCGGTAAGTTGTATCAAGAGGAATACAGTAAGTATAATGCTAATGATAATGTGCAAGTTCATACGTTTTTAAATACTATGGATTTGGCTTATGCTGCATCAGATATCATTATTTCTAGAGCAGGTGCAAGCTCAGTTTCGGAGCTCTGTGTGGTAGGTAAACCCGTAATTTTTATTCCATCACCAAATGTTGCAGAAGACCATCAGACAAAAAATGCACAAGCAATCACTGATAAAAATGCAGCAATTTTAGTTAAGGAATCTCAACTTGATTCTGATTTTAATACAGCTTTTGAGAAGCTTTTAAAATCTGAAGAGAGTAGAAATATTTTAGGAAAAAACATTAAAGAATTGGCATTGATTAATGCCACAAAAGATATAGCAGACGAAGTAGAAAAGCTATTGAGAATAAATGAGTAATAAAACAAATATTTATTTCATTGGAATTGGCGGTATTGGCATGAGTGCTCTGGCGCGCTATTTCGTAGCTAGCGGAAACAAAGTTTCTGGTTATGACAAAACACCTTCGGAAATTACAAAAGCATTAGAGAACATTGGTGTCAAGATTCATTTTGAAGATGCTATAAATGCTATTCCATTAGAATTTAAAAACCAATCATCAACACTTGTTGTTTATACACCAGCTATTCCAAAATCACATTTAGAATTCAACTATTTTATAGATAATGGGTTTGAAGTTAAGAAGCGTTCTGAGGTACTTGGTGATATAACTAAAAACACCTTTTGCTTTGCTGTAGCAGGAACGCACGGCAAAACTACAACAACAAGTATTCTTGGACATTTACTGAAAGAATGTAATGTTAATATGACTGCTTTTTTGGGAGGTATTAGTGAGAACTATAATTCTAACCTTATCGTAAATGGAACTGAAGTAACTGCTGTCGAAGCTGATGAGTTTGACCGTTCTTTCTTAACACTTTCTCCGGATTATGCTTGTATTACATCAATGGATGCAGACCATTTAGATATTTATGGAGATGCTTCAGAACTCAAGAAGTCTTTTAAAGACTTTACAAAAAAGATAAAACCAAAAGGAAAGCTATTTGTTAGAAATGGTTTACCTATTGAAGGAATAACATATGGTATTGAAGACAATTCAGATTACACCGCACAAAATATTAGAATAGAAAATGGTACATATGTTTTTGATGTAAAAACACCTATAACTATTCTCGAAGATTTCAAATTTAACCTACCTGGTAGACATAACTTGTCTAATGCATTGATAGCATTGGCGATGTCTGTAGAATATGGTCTCCCTCGACCACAGCTCGCCAAAGCTTTAGCATCTTATAAAGGTGTCAAACGACGATTTACCTACCAGATTAAGACGGATGATTTAGTGTTTATAGATGATTATGCACATCATCCTGAAGAAATTAATGCAGTACATCATGCGGTGCGAGAGATGTATCCAAATGAAAAGGTACTAGCAATATTTCAGCCACATCTTTTTTCTAGAACAAAAGATTTTGCTGATGAGTTTGCAAAAGCCTTATCTCAATTTGATGAAGTTATTCTTTTAGATATTTACCCAGCAAGAGAATTGCCAATAGAAGGCGTCAATTCTTCATGGTTATTAAGTAAGATTTCAAACCAAAATAAAACATTGATTGGTAAAAAATCACTAATAAAAAATATAAAATTAAGTTCGGCCAAAATTATTTTAACTATTGGAGCCGGAGATATTGGAGAAGAAGTAAAAACAATAAAAAAAGCATTGAGTATTGCGAGTTAATTACGGTTATATAAAAGTGTTGATTTTACTAGGTTTAGTAGTGTTTTTGTATGCATTTACAAATGCTAGAAACAAATCGCGCGTTGTCGCTAAGCCAATAGTGGAGTTTTTAGGTTCGGATAACTTATATCTAACACATGATAATGTTAGTAAATTGTTAATACAAAATCCAAGTGGTCTTAATAATGACAGCAAAGATATTATAGATTTGAATGAATTAGAATCTGCCCTGAATTCTAATCCGATGGTTAAAAATGCTGAAGTTTACATGTCAGTAAATGGAGAGGTTTCAGCAGAAATCGTACAAAAAAGGCCAATAGCAAGAGTGTATACAAATGCTTCATATTACATAGATGATGAAGGATCTTACATGCCGCTATCAGCAAATTATTCAGCAAGAGTGCCGCTGGTAACAGGTACGGTTTATAAAACCAAGTTAGATAGGGTTTATGAAATAGCTAAAGTTATAGATCAGGATAAATTTTTAAAACAACATGTTATAGAAATAAGTCAAGATCCAGATAAAAATATAAGTTTAAGATTACGTAAATACGACTTTAAACTATATATAGGTAGCTTAGATAAGCTCGAAAAAAAGATAAGCAATTTTAAAGCTTTTTATAAAAAGGCAATAAAAGATAAAACAATAAACACGTTTAGCAGTGTAAACTTAAGGTTTGATAACCAAGTGATATGCACCAAAAAATAGATTATGGAAAAGCATAATATTTCGGTAGGATTAGATATAGGAACCACAAAAATTGTGGCTATGATTGGTCGTAAAAACGAATACGGAAAAGTTGAAATTTTAGGCGTAGGAAAATCCAAAAGTCTTGGTGTCCATCGTGGCGTAGTAAATAATATTACGCAAACTATTCAGTCTATCCAACAAGCTGTCCAAGAGGCAGAGACTGCAGCTTCTGAAAAAATTGAAGGTGTTACAGTTGGAATTGCTGGTCAGCATATTCGAAGTTTACAACATAGTGATTATATCACAAGAGCCAATTCAGAATTGGTTATTGACGAAGCCGATATTGATAGATTAATCAATCAAGTACATAAACTTGTAATGCTTCCTGGAGAAGAAATTATCCATGTATTACCTCAAGAGTTTAAAGTAGATGGACAAGCCGAAATATCAGAACCAATTGGTATGTATGGCGGAAGATTAGAAGCTAACTTTCATGTAGTAGTAGGTCAAGTGTCTTCTATAAGAAATATTGGACGTTGTGTAAAAAGCTCAGATTTAGAGCTAGAAGGTATCACTTTAGAGCCTTTAGCTTCTGCAAATGCAGTATTAAGTCAAGAAGAAAAAGAAGCAGGTGTAGCACTTATTGATATAGGTGGTGGAACAACAGATTTAGCAGTTTTTAAAGACGGTATTATACGTCATACAGCAGTTATACCTTTTGGAGGAAATGTAATCACCGAGGATATAAAAGAAGGTTGTTCAATTATTGAAAAACAAGCTGAATTACTGAAAATGAAATTCGGTTCTGCATGGCCAGGTGAAAATAAAGATAATGAAATAGTTTCTATTCCTGGTTTAAGAGGACGCGACCCCAAAGAGATTACGTTAAAAAACCTATCTAAAATTATCCATGCTAGAGTTGTGGAGATTATAGAACAAGTATATGTCGAGATTAAAAACTACGGACACGAGGAGCAAAAGAAAAAACTAATAGCAGGTATTGTATTAACTGGTGGTGGAAGCCAGCTAAAACACTTAAAACAGTTGGTGGAATATATTACAGGAATGGACACTAGGATAGGTTATCCTAATGAGCATTTAGCAGGTGGAAGTGATGATGAAATTGCCAGTCCACTTTTTGCAACAGCTGTAGGTTTGGTTATGGATGGATTACAACGTCAAGACCGAGCTTTAGCCGAAGAAATAGAAGAAGCTGAGTCAGCAAATGAATTAGAAAGTAACGATTCAGATCAAGAAGAAATAATGAAAGAAGTACAAAAAGAGCGTCGTTCGTTTTTAGATAAATTAACCGAAAAAGTCAAAGATTTTCTTGATAACGCTGAATAAATAAAATTATAATTAATCAATCCAGATATAAAACCCATAACAAAGTTAATATGAGCAACAACAACGAATTTGGGAATATTGCCTTCGATCTACCAAAAAATCAATCCAATGTTATAAAAGTGATTGGTGTTGGTGGTGGCGGAAGCAATGCCATCAATCACATGTTTCAACAAGGCATCAAAGGTGTAGATTTTGTTATCTGCAATACTGATGCACAAGCCCTCCAAAACAGCGGTGTACCAAACAAAATTCAATTAGGTGTAAATCTTACAGAAGGTCTTGGTGCAGGCGCTAATCCAGATGTTGGAGAACAATCTGCAGTAGAAAGTTTAGAAGACATTAGACGCATGTTAGATACCAATACAAAAATGGTGTTTATTACTGCCGGAATGGGTGGTGGAACAGGAACAGGCGCAGCACCAATTATTGCTAAAATGGCACGCGAATTAGATATTCTTACTGTTGGTATTGTTACAATGCCTTTTCAGTTTGAAGGTAAAATGCGTAATGCACAAGCACATGAAGGTGTAGATAAATTGCGAGCACAAGTTGACTCTCTCATTGTCATAAATAATAATAAGCTTCGTGAGGTTTATGGTAATCTTGGTTTTAAAGCAGGATTCTCAAAAGCAGATGAGGTTTTAGCTACTGCTTCTCGTGGTATTGCAGAAGTCATAACACATCACTATACGCAAAATATTGATTTACGTGATGCAAAAACTGTATTGAGCAAAAGCGGAACTGCAATTATGGGTTCGGCAACGGCTTCAGGGCAGACACGAGCTCAAGAGGCAATTATGAAAGCTTTAGATTCACCGTTATTAAATGATAATAAGATTACTGGTGCCAAAAACGTATTGTTGCTAATCGTTTCAGGTTCTCAGGAAATTACTATCGATGAAATTGGAGAAATTAACGATCATATTCAAACAGAAGCAGGTCATGGCGCCAATATAATTATGGGTGTCGGAGAAGACGAATCGCTTCAGGAATCTATTTCTGTAACGATTATAGCCACAGGTTTTGATATTGATCAACAAAACGAAATTTCAAATACAGAGGCCAAGAAAGTTATCCATGCCTTAGAAGAAGATTATAAAGAAGAAGTTGAAGTTCAAGGTATTGAGCCAGCAATTATTTCTCCAGATATTGTTTTGGAGAAAGAAGACGCTAATGCACCAATTATTCACACATTGACTGAAGACGATTTTGAAGAAGAAACTCCAGTAATCGAGAATGAATTGATAATCACAACTGAATCCATAAAAAACATAAACGTTATTTATGACGAAGTTTTAGATGCAAAACCAGTAACTGAAGAAGATTTTATTATTACGCCTATTCAACAAACCGAAGTAGAATTGGTAGATCAAGAAAAGGAAGAAGAACAGATTACTCTGACTTTCGACTTACCATTGTCTCAGTTTGAAGGTGAAAAAATCGAAGAACCAGAAACTGGAGATGAAAAAATGTTGTTTCATCTTGAAGAAGAAGTTAAAGATATTACAGTATCAGAACCAATAGAGTTAATCTCTGTGGATGTTTTAAACGAAGAAGGCGAGAAGCGTTATGTTTTAGATGATATATCTGTTGAAACTGAGACATCTATTAAGGCTAAGAAAGAAGTGGAAGTCAAAGAAGAGATTGTTTTCGAAAAGAAGACTTTACCGGCTGAAGAAACTAAAGAAGAAATACATGCTGAGATTGATCCGATGAACAGTCCTATTTCTGAAATTTTAAAAGCAAGAGCAGATGAGCGTCGTAAGAAAATGAAAGACTTTAATTACAAGTTTAATAACGCAAAAATAGATGAGATAGAAAAAGAACCTGCTTACAAAAGGCAAGGTGTAAATTTAGAACATGCTCAGCACTCTTCTGATACAAATGCTTCTAGAACATCTGTTAGCATTGATGATAATGATGACATTCAGTTAAGAAGTAATAACTCTTTCTTACATGATAATGTTGATTAATGGTTAATTCATTGAATTACTGACTATGTACATTCAACGAACCCGAAAAGCCCCTCAGCTTTTCGGGTTTTTGTTTTAATAGTTTAGTATCTTCGCAATCCAAATTAATACAGTATTATGAGTTTACAAGCAGATATAATGACCGCAATGAAAGCGGCAATGAAAGCGAAAAACCAAACAGCTTTGGCAGCATTACGAGCAGTAAAATCTGAAATTTTATTAGCACAGACTTCTGGAGGTGATGGCGTATTAACTAATAACGATGAAATTAAGATATTATCTAAATTGGTAAAACAGCGTAAGGATAGTGCTGCAATTTTCTCCGAACAAAACAGAAATGATTTAGCAGAACCAGAATTGGCACAAGCAGAAGTTATAAGTCAGTTTTTACCAGAACAATTGGACGAATCTGCTATAACGGCTGCAGTAGAAAAAGTAATTGCCGATACTGGAGCCGAGGGTATAAAAGATATGGGTAAAGTGATGGGTATAGTAAATAAGCAGTTGGCTGGTCAAGCTGATGGTAAAACTATTTCTACAATAGTTAAAGAAAAATTAATGTCTTAACAAGATATTTCTTAAGGCCTCGTAGTTCAACTGGATAGAAT
>CAJQQC010000066.1 GCA_905480385.1 uncultured Winogradskyella sp. | reverse complement strand
CCAAGAGTCGCGTATTCTTATTCTAGAAAACCAAAACTTAGATGCTAGATTAACTGCTGCAGAAGCTGCAATTGCTCAAAACAGTACAGACATTGCTTCAGGTAATACAGCATTACAGTTAAGTATAGATGCTAATGCTACTGCTATTGCAGCAAACGCTTCAGGTGTGGCAGCAAACTTATCAGCGATTAATTCAAACGATACGGATATTGCAGCAAACGCTTCAGCGATAGCTACCTTAAACGGTGATAATACAGTTGCAGGTTCTGTTCAAAGTAGCATAGAAGCGACTACAGGTGACGTTACAGTGACTAATGGTGTATCTGATATAACTGCTAGCTCAGTTGGGACTGTCGAAATTGCTAACGGCAGTATTGGAGAAGCAGATTTAGGTGCTGCATCTGTAACTCAGAATGCCATAGCGTCAGATGCAGTAACAAGTGCTAAAATTTTAAATGGAGCAGTAGGAAGTACTAAATTAGCTACTGATGCAGTTGATGAGGATAAAATTGCAGATGATGCTGTACGTAGTTCAGAGATTTTAGATGGTGAGGTTAAAACTGCAGATTTAGCTGATGCTAACGTTACAGAAGTTAAGTTAGCTTTTGATACTGCTACTCAAGCTGAGTTAGATACAGCAATAAGTGGCGCAAACAGTGCTATCGCAGCAAACTCATCAGCGATTAACTCAAACGATACGGATATTGCAGCAAACGCTTCAGGTGTAGCAGCAAACTTATCAGCGATTTATTCAAACGATACGGATACTGCAACAAATGCTTCAGCGATAGCTACTTTAAACGGTGATAATACAGTTGCAGGTTCTGTTGCCAGTGATATTGATGCAATTGGCGGTGATTTAACTGTTACTAATGGAAATGCAGATATTAATGATGACACAATTGGTACAGGTGAATTAAAAAGTAATTCTGTTGGTAATGTAGAATTAGTTAATGAAGCAGTGACTCCAGAGAAAATTGCACAAAACTCCATTACAGCTAATCAAATTGCTGATGGTTCAATAGGAACAGGAGAAATTATAAATGGAACTATCCAAGCTGTAGATATTTCTGCAGATGCAGTAGAGAATGCTCAAATTAAAAATGGTGCTGTTTCAAATACTAAATTAGATACCGATGCTGTCACTACAAATAAAGTGTTAAATGGAACTCTATTAAATGAAGATTTAGCTGATGCTAACGTTACAGAAGTTAAGTTAGCTTTTGATACTGCTACTCAAGCTGAGTTAGATACAGCAGTAAGTGGCGTAAACAGTGCTATCGCAGCAAACTTATCAGCGATTAATTCAAACGATACGGATATTGCAGCAAACTTATCAGCTATCAACAGCAACGATACAGATATCGCAGCAAACTTATCAGCGATTAATTCAAACGATACGGATATTGCAGCAAACGCTTCAGGTGTAGCAGCAAACTTATCAGCTATCAACAGCAACGATACAGATATCGCAGCAAACTTATCAGCGATTAATTCAAACGATACGGATATTGCAGCAAACGTTTCAGCGATAGCTACTTTAAACGCTGATGAGACAGTTGCAGGTTCTGTGACAAATAGTATAGATGTTATAGTAGGCGATGTCGATATAGACTATCAACTTGGTGCTCCAGTATCTATCATTAATTTAGGTGCAGTAGTAACTAGCAGAATTGCAGATGCTGCAGTGACATCAGCAAAACTTGCTAATGATGCAGTGACATCAGCAAAACTTGCTAATGGTGCAGTGACATCAGCAAAACTTGCTAATAACATTAACATTAGCCAAGTATTGACGCTAGGACAATTTGCTAGTGATGCAGACGCAAACGCAGCTAAGACAGCAGCAAATGGAGATATATACTACAACACATCATCCAACGAAATACGTGTATATATAGGTGGTGCCTGGAAAACTATCTCAACAACACTCTAAATAATAATAATAATTCAAAAAAAACCACGCCCTAACAGCGTGGTTTTTTTTCCTCTAATTTGAAATAATACATCAATAAAGCATCAAATATTTATGAATTAAATTTTATAACCATGAAAAAATCACTTTTTTTAGTTTTTATTTTCTCTTGCATTATAGGTTATGCTCAAAATATTGTATTTCCTTATTCAACAACAGTGAGAGATACCAACGGACTATTGTCTATTGTGGTTGGTGAAGGTAATGCTACTAGTGGTAATATATGTGTGGCTTATCCTGCTAATTCATCTAGTTCAGTAACTATTCAGCCAAGTTAATGCAGTCATAGTAAAAGTATCATCATCAGGGGATTTAGACATGTCTCTTAATTATGCCGCAGGACAGGCATTCGTTGGTATTGCTCCTCGGTATAGTTACCTTAAAGTAGTTGAACTAAAATAAATACTATTAATGCTAAAACATCGCAGCGCATCACTTTAATGTATGTTAAAGAGGACTTTTGGTACAATAATACTAGTATATTAGTTCACCTTTAAAATATTTTACTAATTTTAATCATATATATTTAGTAAAATGAATAAATTTAAATATTCGAAGAGAAAATTTAAATCTACTTTTAAAACTATACTTGAATATGATGATAGTTATGAAATAGGTGAGGCAGCTTTGCCTGCTTATTCTCATCAAAATCCAATTATAGATTGGCTTTTTTGGAAACGTATTAAAATAGCTCTCAAGTTTGCTAAAGTTAAAAAAACACAACAAAGAATATTAGATTTTGGATGTGGCTCTGGAGTACTAAGTTATATGTTAGCTTTAGATGAACACCTCATTACGAGTTGTGATATTGAGTTTGGTCCGTTTAATAAAGTCAGGCAAATAATAGATTTCCCTGATAATATTAATTTCATACAAGGTGATATATTAAATATGAATTTTAAAGAGGCCTCTTTTGATATTATTTATGCCTTAGATGTTTTAGAACATATAGATGATTTAGAACCTTATGTTACTTTGTTTTCTGAATTATTAGTGCCTGGCGGAACGGTCATTATTTCTGGACCTACAGAGAATATATTTTATAAAATTGGACGTAAAATAGCAGGGAAAAGATTTTCAGGAGATTATCATGTGACTAATATATCATTCATTAAGAATGTTTTTAGCCTTCAAATGAATGTCAAAACCATTAAAAAAATACAATTTCCAGTTTTTCTTTTTGAGATTTTTGGCGCACAAAATAAATAAAGTAGCAATCTAAAGTCAATTTCGTTTTCAAAAAAGTACTTCTTAATTGCTAAATTAATTTTTTTTAGGAATTGTGTTTATATCAATTTGAATGGCCTGTAATAAAAATTGAACTCCTAATATAATTGGTAATGCTGCTAACATGATTGTACCGGCATTGTTTTCCGTATTTATTGCCATTCCAGTATTCCATTTATAGACACCAAATCCAAATCCAAAAAGAAGTAACGGTATAGACATAAGGAAATAGATAGAAGCCATATTAAAATTATAGATATAATATTTATAAAAAATGCGCTTAGCTATGCCTTTTAGTATTTTAGGAGGAAAAGATAACAATACACGTCTTATGCTTAAATTACTAACTTCATCATTGTAAATAGCAGGCAAAGGAATATCCTTTACAACAGCATTTACCATGTTTAAATTGATAAGTATATCTGTTTCAAAAAAATAACGTTTTTCAATTTTATTAAGATTCAATTGTAACAAAGTAAATTTAGAAATAGCACAAAAGCCATTTGTGGGGTCCATAACATTCCAATAACCAGAAGCGAGTTTTGTAGCAAATGATAAAACACTGTTTCCAAATAGACGTGTCCTAGGCATAAGCTTTAATGCCTTAAAGTCGTGAAAACGATTACCTTTTGTATAGTCAGCTTCTTCTTCTAATATAGGTGCTATTAGATTAGTAATTTTACTTGAATCCATTTGGCCATCCCCATCTAACTTAACTATAACATCACAATTTAAATCGATAGCCTTTTTAAAACCAGAAATAACAGCACCTCCTACACCCTGATTAACATCATGGAATATAACAGATAGTTTGCTATGACTTGTTTTACTGCCAATTTTACCAGATTGCTCAGGGCAAGCATCATCAACTAAAATAATGTGATCAATAAAATCTGGAACTGAAGCGATAACAGTTTTTATATGTTTAGAAACCCTAAAACATGGTATGACTACAGCAATTATTTTATTTTCTTTCATTTGTATTTGATTTAGTTAAAACTAAATTTTTTATTCGACTAAATATTAGTAAACTTACTGAAATATTTTATTAGAGTTCGAATAACGAAAAAATAGTATTTTTATTGAATATGCCTGTATTTAATCTTAATAATATTACACATGAAAAAAAAATAAAAATCTACTGTTTATCATTTTTATGTGTACTGTTGTTTCCCTAGTATACTTAAATCACTTTGAAAATGGTTTTTATTACGATGATATACATACCGTTAATAATAACCTGAATATTAGAGATTTAAACAACATACCCAATTTTTTTGTTGATGGAAAAACATTTAGTTCATTACCATTAAGTCAAAGTTATAGGCCTTTAGTAACGACATCTCTTGCTGTCGATTATTGGATTGCTGGTGGTTTAGATGTGTTTTATTTTCATTTATCAAGTTTTATTTGGTTTATAGGCTTTGGAATCTTATTGTTTTTCTTCCTTAAGCATATTTTTAAGCTTTACTTACCATCTCAAAAAAGCTATTATTTAGCTAGTTTTGCGACGCTATTTTTTATGGTGCATCCAGTACAAGCAGAAACCGTAAATTATATCATAGCTCGGAGTGAAATTCAATCTACTTTTTTTGTGTTGTTAGGTTTTGTAATGTATCAATCCTCAGCATTGTCTCGTAAATATTATTTGTATTTATTACCAGCTTTTTTGAGTATCCTAGCCAAGGAACCAGGTATTATGTTTATACCATTGTTAATGTGTTATGTATGGCTATTTGAATACAAAGGTTCTATTATTGACGTTTTTAAATCAAAAAAAATCAAGCAGTTAATCACATTTTTAAAAAGGATGAGTATCCCAATAATAGTGTGTATGGGATTATTGTTTTTTGCAAAAGCGATGATACCAAAGGGGTTTGAGCCAAATGGAGCCTCAATTTTTAATTATCTAATAACACAATTGTGGGTATTTTGTTACTATATTGGAAGTTTATTTTTACCACTAGGGCTTAACCTCGAAACTGATTTAAAGGTTTTTAATGATATTTGGAATATTAAGTTTTTTGTTGGCTTAATTGTAAACTTAGTATTGATTACTGTTACTATTATAACTTCAAAGACAAAAAAATATAAGCCTGTCAGTTTTGGTATATTATGGTTCTATTTGTCTTTATTACCAACCTCAAGCTTAATACCTTTATTAGATGTCAAAAATGATCATCGCATGTTTTTCCCATTTGTAGGACTTATTATTGCTTTGGTATGGCCAATTTTTTTATGGTTAGATACATTTAAGCTTAATAAAAAATCAAGGACAGTTTTAACCTCATTTTGTTTAGTGCTTTTATCAGCTTATGCCTACGGTACAATTCAAAGAATTAAAGTATGGAAAAGTAAAGAAACATTATGGTTAGATGTTGTAAAAAAGAGCCCAAATAATGCAAAGGCGCTTGTGAATTGTGGGATGTATGAAATGGACAAAGGTAATTTTGATAAATCCGAAGTATATTATAAGCAGGCTATGGAAATTGCACCAAAATATACTTTATTGTATGTTAATTATGGTAGACTAAAACAATTACAGAACAATACAGAACAAGCTGAAAGATATCTTAAAAAAGCAATTGATTTGCTCCCAGGTTATCACGCAGGTTGGTATTTTTATGGAACTTTTCTGATGGATCAGAATAGAGATAGCGAAGCTATTGTTTATTTAGAAAAGGCTATTTCCATATCAGAGTTTATAGAAGGTAAGTATAAGTTGCTCGAAGGGTATAAAAAAATTAAAGATTGGTATAAATTAAAAAACCTTGCAAATAGGATATTGTTATCTGATTCTAGTGATAAGTTAGCAAAAGCTTATTTGGATTATGTTAGTATAGAAATAAGTAAAATAGATTTAAGTGAGTCACCTAACTTAGAGATTCCCTCATCAAAGAATTTGTTAGACTTATCTGTTCAATTTTACAATAATAAAGAGTATGATAAATCAATTTTTGCTGCTAAAAAATTGATAGAGTTAGATTCTAACTCATATCTAGGCTACAACAATATTTGTGCTTGTCAGATACAATTGAAAAACTACGACCAAGCAAAAACAAACTGTGAAAAAGCCCTAGAATTTAAGCCAGATTTTAAAATAGCACTTAATAATCTTAAAAACATTGCTAAAATAACAGATGTACCTTTAGCCATTGATATTCAAGAGAAACTATTAAAGGTTGAGCCAACAGAGGCTAATTACTTACAATTAAGTTTCGACTATTATCGCTTAAAAATGTACGATAAATGCATAGAAATTTCTAACAATGGTCTTAAAAAACATCCTAATTCATTCGGCCTATATAATAATATATGTATTTCGTATACTGCCTTAAAAAATTATGAATTGGCAGATATAGCTTGTAAAAAAGGACTTCAATTAAAGCCTGACAATAAAATTTTGATTAAGAATTATAAAAAGGTAGATAGCCTTGGGAGTAATTAAAAACTTAATCCAACTTATCTGTTAACTTAATAAAAACCTTTTTAGGGTTTTTGTTTTCGTAAAGTATGCTGTATACCGCATTAATTATTGGAAGATTGGTTTTTTTGGTGTTTTTTTTATTTAACAAAAAGGCACTTTTAGTCGCATAATAGCCTTCGGCAACCATATTCATCTCCATTTGTGCAGACTTTACAGTATAGCCTTTGCCAATCATATTGCCAAACATACGGTTTCGCGAAAATACAGAGTAGCCTGTCACCAATAAATCCCCTAAATAGGCTGAGTTATTGATATTACGTTTCATCTTATGCATTTTTTTAATAAAACGTTTCATCTCACGAATGGCATTACTCATCAATACACTCTGAAAGTTATCGCCATAACCCAAACCATGAGCAATACCAGCAGCAATGGCATAGATGTTTTTGAGCATTACGGCATATTCTGTGCCTATAATATCATCGCTAATTTTTGTTTTTATATAATCACTAGACAGCACATCTGCGATAGCTTGTGCTTTAGTAGCATCGGTACATGAAATAGTGAGGTAAGACAGACGCTCCAAAGCGACTTCTTCGGCATGGCAAGGTCCGGCAATGACACCAATATTCTCGAACGAAATATTATAATGGTCATGAAAATGCTCACCTACTAAAAGCCCTGTTTCTGGGATAATCCCTTTTACAGCAGAAACCATAACCTTGTGACTAATATCTACAGTCAGTTTTTGCAATTCGGTATGTATAAAAGCCGAGGGAATTACAAAAATGAGCACATCTGCCCAATCTGCTATTTCATTGATATCGTTACTGAGTTTTAGTTGCTCGGTATGAAACTCCACAGAACTCAAATAACTTGGGTTGTGCTGCTCTTTTAAAATATGTGCTTTGGTATAAACGCTACGCATGTACCAGCCGACTTCATCAAGATTTTCGCAAAGCATTTTTACAATTGCAGTTGCCCAACTTCCGGAGCCAAAAACGGCATATTTTGTGGTTTTATCCATGGATTATAGTTAATCTTCTAAAATCAAAAGTACATAAAAAAACAAGGCTTTCAAACCTAGGCCAGTTCTGGATTTTTGAGTTTGGCACGCGTTTTGAAATTCTTAAACTATAAACTTTAAAACCGTGTGATTATGAAGACAGTAAAACTACTTTTTGGATTTTTGATAAGTGCAACATTACTAACATCGTGTGTTGTGGACGAGGTAATTATTACAGATAACAACCCGCAACCTATATCTTTAAATCAGTTATTAAACACTTATGAGTTATGGTACGTGGATGTTAATGCAACACAAGGTTTTGGCGAAGTACCATTTATGCAAGTGGCGTTTACCTTATCGTTTAGAAACGGTACTCTATTTGCCAACAATAATTTGGTAGGATTGGGCAGTCAAGGCAATGGTTTTGGTATAGATATAGGGACTTACAACACCTTTAATATGCAATTAGATGTCAACCACGATTTAGATGGGTATGATTCTTTTGATGTATTTCAGATAGACAACAACACCATTGAATTATACAATCCTTTTACAGATACATCTTATTTCTTAGATGGTTACCAAAGGTCTAATTTTGATTATGACTTTGTATTCTATGATAATATTCATTATTTCTTACAAGAGTATGAAGCTTGGGAAAAAACATATACCAGTAACTTTGGCGCATTAAATGATTTTGATAACGAGAACTATCTACAGTTTTTGGCTGGTGGTAATGATTCGGAATTCCGAAGCTCACAAGATGTAAACATTTCTAACCCTAATACTATATTTTGGGACTACACAGGTGTTTATAGTGTGAATAATATATCAGGAGACCTGTACGAAAAAACTTTAACACTTGATTATGATTTCTTCAGCAATGAATTCTTCAATCTTAGCGTTATAAATGACGGAACTATAGAATTGTTTCACGCAGTTTCTGGCACGGTTTATGAATTTAAAGGTCTAGGATACATTGAGTTCTTAAGAACGGAAAATGCTCAAGGACGAATGGTTCAG
The DNA here is from genome assembly GCA_905480385.1 of uncultured Winogradskyella sp. Taxonomy (GTDB): domain Bacteria; phylum Bacteroidota; class Bacteroidia; order Flavobacteriales; family Flavobacteriaceae; genus Winogradskyella. Next base: position 17,008 of record CAJQQC010000066.1, on the reverse strand, counting down.
GAAGAAACTAAACTAAAAAAACGTAAACAAAAAACGGTTAAAAAAGATAACCCAAGAGAAAATACAAGAAGTATATAAGTACAAACGAAGCTAAATTTTGGTTGGTTATTTAGTTTCTAAACGCTCAATTGACATCTGTTGATTGGGCGTTTTTCTTTTATTTACTTCTCACCAAAAAACGTCTCCAAACCCTCAAAGTCATATGGCTTGGCTATAATTTTTTTGCTAGCATCTAAAACAAAATACGTTGGTGTCGCTGCAATGGCAAAAGTCTGTACCAATGGGTTTTCCCATTTACCAAGACCAATACCGTGAACAAAATCTGGATAGTTTTTAATTTCATTAGTCCAATCTGTCGCATCATTTTCTAATCCGTAGGCGATTACTTTTGTATTTGAAACTGTCGTCATTAAGTCTTTTACTTTTGGTAATTCCTTTAAGCAATGTCCGCAACCACTACTCCAAAAAATAAGGACGTAATACTTGTCACCTTTAAGTTCAGAAAGTTTTAATGAGGGTTGTGTTTGTATTTCAAAATCTGGCGCAACAGCACCGACAGAGGTGTTTTTATAACTTAGTAATTGCTGTTCAAGAATTTTGTTTTCTGTAGACTTAGCAATCGCTAACAAATAGTTGTTAGAGACATAATTTGCCATGTCATGATTTTCACGACGTTTAAACTCTTGCCATAACAATTCCAGTAATGGCGATTGTATTTTATTATCTGTACTTTTAATGGCGTTTGCTACAATATCAATATGTTTTTTGTAAGTATCATTGTCTTTAGCTGCAGACATTCCAAATACAAAACCACTAATACGGTCAGTAATTAGACTAGAGCTTTGTAAAAAAGGGTCATTAAAATCTATATTCTTAAAGAAATTAGTCTTGAGATTTTTAGAATACGTTGATAAATCTTCATAAGCTTCAGGAGCGTATGGTTTATTTGCTTTTATAAAAGATTCAACTAATTTTCCTTTGGCTAAGTCTTCGTAAGAGGCTTGCGTCTCTTTTAGAGTTCTAAAAATGGAATAAAATGCGTCTTTATCTTTTCCTCCTTTTGTGTAGAAATTACTAATCGTTTGATTAACAATATCCATACTATTTAGGTAAGAACCCCAAAGTTTATTTTCTGAAGACGCTGTGAAATTCACACCATCATCAAGACTAAATATAAAATTCACATTTTCTTTACCATTATACACCAAATCAAAATTATTCTCTTCTGGTGGTATGGCATAGACTATTTTATAAATACCAGGATTTGCATTAGCGTCCAAGGCTAATGAAAAATTACCAAGACTATCTAATTTGGCACGTTCGACATAATTAGCGCCATCTGGTGTAGCTTCGTATAAAAAAGCATATGTATAATCTTTAGCAGGAGAAAATGTACCGCTGATGTTGTGTTGCGAAAAGCTTAAAAAAGGAATGATTAAAAACGTGAAAATGATTTTTTTCATAGAATGATTTTTATAATGCAGTTTGCAAGGTGCAACTATCACGCCAATTTAAAACATTTTATTTTTTGTTAGACCTAATACTTTCAATAATTACAGTTGCTAGTATGAGACTGCCTCCCAGAAAAGTATTTACAGTTGGGATTTCATTTAAAAAAAAGTAAGCGATAATAATACCAAAAACGGGTTGCGTGCTACCAATAATACTAGCTGTACTTGCTTTAAAATACTTCAAACTATTAATAAACATAGTATGCCCAATAGCTGTGGTTAAAAGTGCTAAGACAATTACAAATGGATATTGTGTTGATATGTTTGATGAATCCATAACAAATAATACAGGTGCCAAAATCACCGTCATAATAGCCACCTGGTAAAACATAAGCATAGAACTATTATAGGTTTTGACTTCACTTTTGAGTAATAATATTCTGATAGCATAACATAAAGCTGAAAGTAATCCCAATAAGACACCTTGAAGTTGTGTGCTTTCTAGATTAAATTCTGGAGCCAAAATATAAATACCAATAAGCACTAGAAGTCCTAGTAAAATATGAATAGGTTCAAATTTTACTTTAGAAAATAAAGGTTCTAATATGGCTGTAAGAACAGGAAACGTAAACAATGTCAACATACCAATAGCGACGTTTGATAATTTTAAAGCATAAAAGTAGGTAATCCAATGTGCAGCCATAAAAATAGCAGCTAATAGGAAAGTACGTCGGTCTCTATTGTTATTTATTATTAGAGATAACCCTTTGTATCTACAGAATAAAAAAAGAAATAGTGTAGCTAATCCTGAACGCCACCAAACAACCACTGGCGATGGCATATCTATATATTTCCCTAAACTCCCAGAAGTACTTATTAAAACTGTAGCTAGTGTCAGCCAAACCAGATGTTGTAAATGAGAGTTTTGTTTCATGTGTCTTTTTTTTTGGCTAACGCTGTTCGCAATTAGTCATTCTCCTTTGATGCTAAAATTTTGAATATGCTCGTTTCATATTTCCGAAAGCAAATTCAAAGCTTGCTCTGTTGATTTTACATTCTCAAATGAGATTAATAGTCGCAACCCTTTACGGGTTTGTTTTTCTTTCATCTTACATTTTCTAGTATTGGCTTGGACGTATTGTAATACTTTCGAGAAATTATCACTTTGATAAAATGGGCTTTGCTGGTCTTGGATAAAATAACCAATTAGTCGGCCTTGTTTCATAATCAACTTCTCAACTCCAATTTTGGTAGCAATCCACTTTAATCGAACACTATCAAATAAATCTGAAACTTTAGCTGGTAATGCGCCAAAACGGTCAATAATTTCAGATTCAAACTTTTGTAAATCTTCTTCTGCTTTAATCTCGTTGAGCTTGGTATACAGATTTAAGCGTTCAGTAATATTATTCACATAATCATCAGGGAACAGTAATTCAAAATCTGTATCTATATTTACATCTTTTATAAATATCTTAGGTTTACCATCATCTTTATACAAGTCTGCAAACTCAGATTCTTTGAGTTCTTCTATGGCCTCATTTAAGATTTTTTGATAGGTGTCAAAACCGATATCGTTTATAAATCCGCTTTGTTCACCGCCTAATAAATCACCAGCACCACGGATTTCTAAATCTTTCATTGCTATATTAAATCCGCTACCTAATTCTGTAAATTGCTCTAGAGCTGTAATGCGTTTTCTTGCATCTACAGTCATTACGGAATATTCTGGCGTTATAAAGTAGCAAAACGCTTTTTTGTTACTTCGACCAACACGACCTCGCATTTGGTGTAAATCACTTAGTCCAAAATTATTGGCGTTATTTATAAAAATGGTATTTGCATTTGGGACATCCAAACCACTTTCTACAATGGTTGTACTGACTAAAACATCAAATTCGCCATTCATAAAAGCCAGCATTAGTTCTTCTAATTTTTTGCCATCTAGTTGACCATGACCAATACCAATCTTAGCATCTGGCACCAATCGCTGAATCATCCCAGCAACCTCCTTAATATTTTCGATTCGGTTATGTATAAAGAATACTTGTCCACCACGTTGTATTTCGTAACTCACAGCATCTCTAATCGTTTCTTCACTAAAACGGATAACATGACTCTCTATTGGATAACGGTTTGGTGGAGGCGTAGTGATTACTGATAAATCTCTAGCAGCCATTAAACTAAATTGTAATGTACGAGGAATTGGGGTTGCGGTTAATGTTAGTACATCAACATTTTCTTTAATAGTTTTTAATTTTTCTTTTACGGCGACACCAAACTTTTGTTCTTCATCCACAATCAGTAACCCTAAATCCTTAAATTTTACATTTTTATTAGCAAGTTGATGTGTTCCAATAATAATGTCTACACTTCCTTTTTCTAAACCTTCAAGTGTTTCACGTTTTTGTTTAGCAGTTCTAAAACGGTTAATATAGTCTACGGTAACCGGGAAGTCTTTTAAACGCGCTTTGAAAGTGCGTGAGTGTTGATATGCCAATATGGTTGTAGGGACTAAAACCGCAACTTGTTTTCCGTTATCTACAGCTTTAAAAGCAGCCCTGATAGCAACCTCGGTTTTACCAAAACCAACATCACCACAAATCAGCCTGTCCATTGGGCGCTCACTTTCCATATCTGCTTTAATATCCTCTGTAGAGCTTACTTGGTCTGGAGTATCTTCATAGATAAAAGAAGCCTCTAACTCGTGCTGCATATTGCTATCTGGCGCATACTGAAAGCCTTTTCTTAACTTTCGTTTTGCATAAAGTTTTATAAGATTGAAGGCTATTTCTTTAACACGAGATTTAGTCTTTTGCTTAAGTGTTTTCCAAGCTTTGCTACCTAATTTATAAACCTTTGGAGGCTTACCATCTTTACCATTAAACTTGGTGATTTTATGAAGTGAGTGAATACTTAAATACAACACATCACGCTCTCCATAAACCAGTTTTATAGCTTCCTGTTTTTTGCCTTCGACATCAATTTTTTGAAGCCCACCAAACTTACCAATACCGTGGTCGATGTGTGTTACATAATCTCCTATTTCGAGATTGGTCAACTCTTTTAATGTAATGGCTTGCTTTTTGGCATACCCATTTTTAAGATGAAATTTATGATAACGGTCAAAAATCTGATGGTCTGTATAAACTGCAATTTTAAGCTCAGTATCTATAAAACCTTGGTATAAAGAAAGTACTGTTGTTTTGTAATGAACCTCTTTTTCAGAATCTTCGAAAATATCATTAAAACGTTTGGCCTGCTGCTCGCTAACACAAGCAATATAATTGGTTATACCTTTAGAATGATTTTCATTTAAATCATCAATTAGTAAGTTGAATTGTTTGTTAAATGAAGGTTGCGGTTTGGTATTATATTTAATCGTTTTAGCATTAAAAACTGATGAGCTACCAAACTCTACAAAATTATACTCCAAAAACTGACACTTTAGTAATTCAGAATTACAAAACAACTCATCAGGTGATGCGTGTTTAATGTCTTCAGAAAGTTCATTGAATGCCACAATAGCTTTTTCATAAAAAGCATCAATTCTTGAAAATAATAAACTAGAATTCTTTGAAAAAACAACAGTCTTAGACGATATGTATTTTAAGAAACTCTCACGTTTTTCTTCAATAAATTTATTTGCAACATTTGGAATAATACTAACTTTTTTAATGCGCTCGGTAGAGAGTTGAGTTTCGACATCAAAGGTTCTAATACTATCTACTTCATCACCAAAAAATTCTATACGGTAAGGCTCGTCATGAGAAAAAGAAAATACATCTACAATACCGCCACGAACAGAAAAATCACCAGGTTCAGTTACAAAATCAACACGCTTAAACTTATATTCAAATAGTATTTCGTTTACAAAATCAATGCTTAATTCATTCCCTAAAGCGACTTTTAAAGTGTTTTTTTCGAGTTCTTTTTTGGTCACTACTTTTTCAAAAAGTGCATCCGGGTAAGTGACAATAATTGCTGGTTTTTTTCTCGAATTTATTCGGTTTAAAACTTCAGCACGTAGTAATACATTGGCATTATTGGTTTCTTCAATCTGGTATGGTCTGCGATAACTTCCTGGATAGAAAAGTACATCTTTATCATTTATGAGTTGCTCTAAATCGTTTAGATAGTATGCCGCTTCTTCCTTGTCATCAAAAACCACTAAAAATGGTTTTTCGGCAGTTTTAAAAACTTCAGAAATAATCAGAGATAATGAAGAGCCAACGAGCCCTTTTAAATGTGTATTTCCCTCAGCATTGGCAATAGCGATTTGCAGATTTTGCGTTTGCAAAGCCTGTACATAGGTTTGGGTAATTGTAGTTTTACTCAATGGCCTTATTTTAAGGTTGTAAATATAAAATATTTTGAGGCTTTCTATATTAGAAATCTTTTATTAGAATTATATTTGTAGAGACTAAAAAAACAAAACATATATGTCATTTTCAGATTTATTCGAAAGCGGATTTAAAAAGCGAAACGAAGACCATTTTGCTGCCATAGTAAGAGTAGCAATGAGCGATGGAATTATTAATGATGCAGAAAAAGCGTTTTTGGATCGCCTAGCTACCGGTTTAGATATTACAGAACAAGAGTATAAAGATATTCTTAAGGATTATAAATTACATCCTATAAATGCTCCTCATTCTTATGATACTCGTCTAGAGCGTTTATATGATTTAGCACGTATGATATGGGCAGACCATATAGAAGGTCCTGACCAAGTTGTGTTACTAGAAAAATTATGTATTGGCTTAGGGTTTAACCCAGATAATGTAAAGTATATAGCTGATAAGGCATTAACCCTAGTACATTATGAAGTTGAATTAGATGAGTTTATTGACAGAATAAAAAAAATGAATCAGTAATAGAAGTTTACTGAAATGAATATAAAGTGGTATTTAAGTATTTTAATACCACTTTTTTTATGCATTACGCATAAACTCTTCTGCCTTTTGTACCATGCTTTTGCTACCACAAATAAAAGGTACACGTTCGTGAAGCTCTGTAGGCTCTATATCCATGATTCTTGTAAAACCATCACTTGCTTTTCCATTGGCTTGCTCGGCAATAAATGCCATGGGATTACATTCGTAAAGTAATCGTAATTTACCTTTTGCAGCCATAGAGCTTTTAGGGTACATATAAATTCCGCCTTTTATCATATTTCGATGAAAATCTGATACTAAAGACCCAATATACCTAGAAGTGTAAGGTCTATCACCTTCTTCCATTTGGCAATATTTTATATAATCTTTTATCCCTTTTGGGAAGTGGCTGTAGTTACCTTCATTCACTGAGTAGATATTTCCATTTTCAGGAAATTGCATGTCCGGATGTGATAAATAGAATGTACCAATAGCAGGGTTTAAAGTAAAGCCATTAACACCATGACCAGTTGTGTAAACTAACATTGTGGATGTACCATAAACAACATATCCAGCAGCAACTTGTTTATTTCCTTTTTGTAAAAAATCGGCAATTGTTACAGGTGTCCCAACAGGTGTAACACGTCTATAAATCGAAAAAATGGTACCTACAGAAACGTTAACATCAATATTAGAAGAGCCATCTAGTGGGTCGATTAAAACAACATATTTGTTCTGATGGTTTTCATCTTGGCTATTAATAGCAATAAAATCATCTTCTTCCTCACTGGCAATACCACAAACAATATTACGTTTGGTCATTGTTTTTATAAAGGTATCATTGGCGTAAACGTCTAATTTTTGTTGATCTTCACCTTGAATATTAGTATCACCAGCATTACCAATAATATCGACTAATCCAGCTTTGTTCACTTCGTAGTTAACCACTTTTGCAGCCAAACGGATAGAGTTTATTAGACGAGATAATTCTCCTGAAGTGTATTTAAAAGACGATTGATTTTCGATAATAAATTCACCTAAGGTCTGGTTACGATGCGACATGTAAGAAGAAATTAATTTAATTCGGGGCAAATATCGGATAATTTAACCAACTATAACGTTTTCGTAGTGTAAAAAAATTAAAAACTAAAGGGACTTTCAGTTATATTTGAAAAACCTATTTATAGAACATGAATCCACCTCGACTAGCTACAAAAAATGATATGCCAAGAGTTTACGAACTCATTCAAGAATTGGCAATTTTTGAAAAAGAACCTGATGCTGTTGAAGTTACGGTTAGTCAATTGATTGAGGATGGTTTTGGTAAAATCCCTAAATTCGTATGTTTTGTTGTTGAGGTCGAAAATAAAGTGGAAGGGTTGGCTTTAATTTACACGAGATACTCAACTTGGAAAGGCGAGGTTATTCATCTCGAGGACCTAATTGTTAGTCAAGCGTCGAGAGGTAAAGGTTTAGGTACTGTTTTACTGGATGAAGTCGTTAAATATGGAAAGCAAAAAGGTGTCAAACGTATCAGTTGGGAAGTACTCGATTGGAACGAGCCCGCTATAGAATTCTATGAGAAAAAAGGTGCCAATGTGATGCGAGATTGGAATGTTGTACAAATGGATAGTATTGCGATTGATAAGTACTTAAGCAGGTTATAGATGAAAATATTTAAGTTTGGCGGTGCATCAGTTAAAGATGCCGAAGGTGTAAAAAACATAGCTTCAGTTTTAAAAACTGTGGGGTATGAGAATACACTTGTCATTGTTTCTGCAATGGGAAAAACCACCAATGCCATGGAATTGGTCATCAAAAACTACTTTGAGAACAGAGCCGAATTACAAAGTGCTTTACAAGATGTTAAAAAGTTTCATAATCAGATTTTATTAGATCTTTTTGATAATGAAAGGCATCCAGTTTTTGAGCATGTAAAAAACTTGTTTACAGAGCTCGGTACATTTTTAAAAGTCAATAAATCTCCTGACTACAATTTTGTTTATGATCAAACGATTGGGTATGGCGAGTTGCTCTCAACAACTATAATCAGTTATTATCTTAATGAAATAGGTTTAAAAAATAATTGGCTAGATGTTCGCACGTTTATAAAAACAGATAATTATTACCGTCGTGCAAATATTAATTGGGGAACGACGCAGACTAAAATCTCAAAAGATTTTGACATTAATATTTTAAATATTACTCAAGGTTTTTTAGGAAGTGATACTAATAATTTTACCACCACATTAGGAAGAGAAGGTAGTGATTATACAGCTGCAATTTTTGCATATTGCCTTAATGCAACTAGTGTGACGATTTGGAAAGATGTTCCTGGTGTTTTAAATGCTGATCCACGCTATTTTGAAAATGCAAAATTACTTAATCAAATATCATACAGAGAAGCAATTGAGTTGGCATTTTATGGGGCATCGGTGATTCATCCAAAAACACTTCAGCCATTACAGCGTAAAGAAATTCCGCTATATGTAAAATCTTTTTTAAATCCATTAGCTGATGGTACAATTGTTAGTAAAGGAAAAGCTCTAGAACCAGAAATCCCTTGTTTTATTGTCAAGAAAAACCAAATACTAATTTCGTTATCATCCTTGGATTTTTCATATATCGTAGAAGAAAATATTAGTGAAATTTTTAGCCTACTTCATTTGTATAAAATGAAAGTAGATCTGATACAGAATTCTGCTATTAGCTTTTCAGTATGTTTAGAAGATACATATAATAACCTTGAAAAACTGTTACAGCATTTAAAAGCAAAGTTTAATGTAATATTTCACAAAAACGTTAATTTATATACCATTAGGCATTTTAGTGAAGATGTAATTACAACGCTTGAAAAAGATAAAACCGTGTTGCTGAAACAATTAACCCAACAAACTGTTCAGATAGTAGCTACCTAAACATTTATTACATTTGTTTATATGTCAAAATCATCAAATACAGGATTAGTATCCGCTAAAGAAGTTGCCAAAGCTATAAATGCAGACAGGTATGGTTTTTTAGGGACTTTTGCAGGATGGATTTTGATGAAAGTTTTAAAAATATCCTCATTAAATAGGGTGTATAATCGTAACAAGCATCTAACTGATCTCGAATTTTTAGATGGTCTTTTAGGGGATTTTCAAATTAAGTTCGAAATTCCTGAAGAAGATTTAAAGCGCTTACCCAAAGAAGGACCATATATTACAGTTTCTAACCATCCGCTTGGAGGAATTGATGGCATTTTGTTATTAAAGTTAATGATAGAACAGCGAAGCGATTTTAAAATTATAGCTAACTTTTTACTGCACCGTATTGAACCATTAAAGCCTTATATCATGCCTGTAAATCCTTTTGAAGATAGAAAGGATGCAGCAAGTAGTATCTCAGGGTTTAAAAATGCAATCATGCATTTGCGCGATGGTCATCCACTTGGTGTGTTTCCTGCCGGTGAAGTGTCTACCTATAGAGACGGAAAACTAGTCGTTGATAAACCTTGGGAAGATGCAGCTATGAAACTCATCCAAAAAGCTGAAGTACCAGTAGTACCTATATATTTTCATGCAAAAAACAGTCGATTATTTTATAGGCTTTCAAAAATAAGTGACACACTTAGAACGGCAAAATTACCCTCAGAATTATTAACTCAGAAACGTCGTGTAATTAAGGTAAGAATCGGTAAGCAGATTTCTGTAAAAAATCAAAAAGAACACTCTGGCCTAAAAAATTTCTCAGACTTTATAAGACAAAAAACCTATATGTTGTCTCGGGCTTTTGAGGACAAGCCAAAGATTTTAGATAATATTCAATCACAATTAAAAGTTCCTAAACAAGCAAAGCGAATTGTAACACCAGTAGATTCTGAAGTTATGATAAAAGAAGTTGAAGCACTTAAAGATAAAGATTGTCGATTACTTGAAAGTAAAAATTACGAAGTTTATTTAGCTTCAGCTACTGATATTCCAAATGTTTTGAGAGATATAGGACGTCTTCGAGAAATTACATTTCGAGAAGTTGGTGAAGGTACAAATGAGTCTATTGATTTAGATGATTTTGACACCTATTATCACCATATGTTTCTTTGGGATAGTGAAGCAAAAAAAATCGCTGGAGCCTACAGAATGGGCTTAGGTTCAAAGATTTTTGCAGCACATGGTATTGATGGTTTTTATCTTCAGGATTTATTCCGTTTTGAGCCAGAACTTTACAAAATGATGAGTCAGTCTATAGAAATGGGACGCGCTTTTATCATTAAAGAATACCAACAAAAACCAATGCCTTTGTTTTTATTATGGAAAGGTATTGTTCATACAACTTTGCGTTATCCAGAACATAAATATTTAATTGGAGGTGTTAGTATTAGTAACCAGTTTTCCAACTTTTCAAAGAGTTTAATGATTGAGTTTATGAAGTCCCATTACTATGACCCATATGTGGCTCAATATGTACATCCTAAAAAGGAGTTTAAAGTAAAACTTAAGGATGCTGACAAGGATTTTGTTTTTGATGCTACAGAAGCTGACTTAAATAAGTTTGATAAGATAATCGATGAGGTCGAACCAGGAGCTCTGAGACTTCCTGTACTACTAAAAAAGTATATCAAACAAAACGCAAGACTCGTTGCGTTTAACGTGGACCCATTATTTAACAATGCTGTTGATGGATTAATGTACATTAAAATAGCTGATTTACCTGAAAGCACAGTAAGACCAGTCATGGAAGAGTTTCAAGCTGAGTTAGAACGTAAATTCATGGATAATAATGACAAGTAAAATTACTTTTATTTTACTCATTTTTTCTTTTCTAATTAGTCATGCCCAAACCCTTAAAGGTAAAATTCTAGATACCAAAACAAAAGCACCGATAGAATCCGTTTCGATTTATTTTGATAATACTACTATTGGTACAACTACAAATGATTTAGGTGAATTTTCTATAACGTATAATGATGCTATACAGTCCACTTTAGTGATTTCTTTTTTGGGATATGACAAAGTGTTTATCACTGATTATCGCCTAAAAGATAATATAACAATAGAGTTGAATGAAGTTTTTGCTCAGCTAGACGAAGTTATAATAAATACAGATGATGGTATGTCCCGAGCTGTAAAATTAAAGTGGTTTAGGAAGGAATTTTTAGGAAAGTCTAGTAACGGAAAATCATGTAAAATATTAAACGAAGAAGATATTAAACTTCGGTTTGATAAAAGAAAAAGAACCATTACGGCATGGAGTAGTACTCCAATAATAATTAAAAATAAAAATTTGCAATACGAAATCAGTTTTGACATCATAGATTTCGAAATACAACTAGGTAATTTTAATGCTGCTTCTGTTATGTACTCAGGGACTTGTTTTTATAAAGATTTAGATAAAAAACAAACCAAAAAAATAACTCGAAAAAGGGAAAAAGCTTACGAGGGTTCTGTGCAACACTTTATTCGCGCATTGTACAATAAAGATGTAGAAGCTCAGGACTATGTTTTTGGTAAAAAAGGATTTGTTGTAAAGCCGTATGATTTTATTACTATCTCAGAAGCGGATTTTGAAGGGCTTAAAAGTGTTAAGCTTTTAGACAAAACATTGGATATTTTTTACAAAGATGTTAAAGAGTCAATAATTGAAACTAGAGTAGTAAAGTTTTACATCGACAAATATGGTAACTATTCGCCAATAGAAAGTGTTCTTTTTGGAGGTTATCTAGGCAGACAACGCGTCGGTGATGCTTTACCTTTAGATTATGGCTTAAACTAATAAAACCTAGAATTTTTCATTCTAGGTTTTATAAAAACTAAATTGTTTTCTAGTTTTAGAACCATGGTTTTTTACCTACTTGATACGTGTTGTAAAATTCCTCATCAGATTTAGTTAGATAGATGATACCTTCAATAAGACCTATCAATCCCAAAGCCCACAATAATAATACACCTATACCGACGCAAGTTAAAACGGCACCTACTATCCATAAACCTAGGAGAATCCCACCTTCTTTGTTATATCCAAGAATGAATTTATGAACACCTAACTGACCTAACAAAATTGCTAGTATTCCCGTTAGTACCTTTTTGTTATCTATAACTTCTTTAGCTCCAGATGCAAAATCGTTAGCAGATTCTTTTGCTTCTCCAGCAAACTCTGAGGCTTTTTCTTTAGCTTCTTTTCCTAGTTCTTTAGCGTCATCTGCTAATTCACTTGCTTTTTGACTTATTTTTTCTCCTGCTTTTTTTGCACTTTCTTTAGCATCGCCTATCATATCGTCTAGGTCATCGCTTAAATTTTTATTTTCGTCTGACATTTTTTTGGTTTTTAAGATTAATAATAGTTGCTTTTAAAATCAATAATGATACAACATCAATATTATTTAAAGGTAGCATCAATTGGCTCCCACAGTTCTATCTTATTGTTTTCATTATCAAGTATCCAGGCAAACTTTCCGTACTCATATGTCTGCATATCACCTACAATTGTTACACCTTCGTCTCTTAAAGTTTTTATAAGAGTCTCTAAATCTGCCACTCTGTAGTTAAACATAAAGTCTTTTGTCGAGGGCTCAAAATAGTTTGTGTCATCCTTAAATGGACTCCATTGTGTCGAGGCATCATTACCTTCTTTGTCTTTCCACCAGAAGGTACAACCGTAATCATCGGTATTAAAATCTAAGTGTTTTTTGTACCAATTTTTTGATGCTTTTGGGTCTTTAGATTTAAAGAAAATACCACCTATTCCTGTCACCCTCTTTTTCATGATTTTATTTCTTTTTAAGTGCAGATTCGCATACGTTAATCCATTCATCACAAGTCATCTTTCTTGTCAATTCGGCAATTAAGTCAAACGGAATTTCATCTAACTTCTTAAATCTAATACAGCTTTTTCCCATATCTAATTTACGAGAACAATGCTTAGAGTATTCATTGACAAACCAATCGTACAACTCTTTTTTTGTATAGATACCGCTATGATACAGATTTACTGAGTTTTTTTGAGAGGCAAAACTCATAAATGGTAGTGGTGTTTCTGGATTACAATGGTATCCATCTGGATAAACCGAATGAGGTACATAGTAGCCAATCATTCCATATTGAATACCTTCCTCGAAACCTTTAGGTAGATTATCTACAATCGTTTTTCGAAGTCTTTTAAGTGTATTTTGCCGTTCTTTTGGCACCTGTAAAATATAATCTTCAGGAGATGTGGCCTTATATTGCATAATAAGATGGATTTAGTAATCTTCTAAGTTAGCAAAATTTTGCTTTGATTTTATCGACGATGGTTTGGGCTAATTTCACGTTGCTTTCAATGGTCCAACCTGCTACATGAGGAGTTAAGATAACATTATCTGCATTCATTAGGTACTGAAATGCTTCCGGTAAATTACTTTTCTTACCTTTTCGCATCCATCTAAATTTAGACTCATCAGTTTTAAATAAATCCTCAAAGGATGACTTTTCATATTCTAGTACGTCTAGTCCAGCTCCTAAAATTTTTCCCGAGTCTAATGCCACAACCAAATCTTCAGTCACTACGCTTTTGCCACGTGCCGTATTAATAAGCCAAAACGGTTTTTTAAAGTTATCGATGAATACTGAATCCACCATATTAAGAGTCAGTGGTGTTTGTTGTGTGTGTAAACTTAGTACCTCTGCTTTTTCTTGGAGTTCTTCTAAAGATACCTGCGTACAATTTTCATCACCTACATTTGGTTTAATATCGTAACACAAAACTTTGACATCAAAACCTCTTAGTTTCTTAGCAAAAGCTTTTCCCATGTTTCCATAGCCAATAAGTCCAACAGTTTTACCATCTAATTCTAAACCACGATTAGCTTCGCGCAACCATTTGCCTTGCCGTACTTCTTTATCTGATTTGTTTAGTTTATTAAATAACGAAAGAAGCATACCTAAAGCATGTTCACCGACAGCATTACGATTACCTTCTGGGGCGTTAAAAAGTGTCACACCTTTTTCTTCGGCATAATCACAATCTATATTCTCTAGACCAGCACCAACACGACCTATAAATTTTAGAATTTTGGCAGCATCTAAAAATTGTTTATCAATACCAAACCGACTACGAATAATAATCCCATCATAACCATTAATTTTGGCTTCAATCTCTGATTTAGAAGCTGTGTAATCTTCATGATTAGTAAAGCCTAAATTATTGAGTTGATTTATGAGTAATGTATGGTTAGAATCGATGTGTAATATTTTCATATCCAAGGATATTCGGTTTGTGTCATCTTGTTTTTTACATTTCCAGTATGTGCTGTGTCTATTTTTTCAAATAAAAGTAGATGTACTTCTTCGTCATTTTTAGTTGATGGATTATGTTCTACACCTTTTGGGACAACAATTATTTCACCTTCATTAACGACTTCGGTTCTATCTCTAAACTGCATGTAAAGTGTGCCTTTTACTACCTGAAATAACTCATCTTCATTCTCGTGTCTATGCCATACAAATTCGCCTTTAATTTTTGCAAGAATTACTTGCATATTATCTACCATTGCTATACGATGTGGATGCCATTGTTTTGAAAAAAGTTTATGCTTGTCTTTGATGTTTATTGCTTTCATGTAGTAAAGTTACGAAAGGAGATGTAATTAAATACCTAGAATAAGCCTAGCTATCCAGAAATAAAGCAAAATTCCCAAAATATCGTTACTGGTAGTTATAAAAGGCCCAGTAGCAATAGCAGGGTCAATACCACGTTTATCTAAAAATAACGGGACAAAAGTACCAATAAGACCTGCCATTATAATTACGGCTACAAGTGATACAGAAATAGCCAAAGCCGTTTGGATTTCGCCTTTAGTAGCCCATACAAATAGAAAGAGAAAAATTGCTAAAATGACACCATTCAATGCCGCTAAGAACATTTCTTTTAAAAGACGGTTATTGACACTTCCCTTAACATCATCATTGGCTAAGCCTTGAACGATAATAGCACTTGATTGTACACCAACATTACCTGCCATTGCTGCAATTAGTGGCGTAAAGAAAAATAAAACGAAAGCCTCACCTTTAAATGCTTCTTGAAAGCCTTCCATTATAATAAAAGCTCCAATTCCGCCAACTAAACCTAAAAACAACCAAGGTAATCGCGCTCTGGTCAGTTCTAGAATACTATCATCAGAATCTACATCTTGTGTAATACCTGCTGCGAGTTGATAATCTTTTTCGGCTTCTTCCTTTAAGACATCAACAATATCATCAATAGTAATCCGACCAAGTAGAGTTTGTTCGTCATCGACTACAGGAATAGCTTCCAAATCGTACTTTGCCATGATTTTTGCAACATCTTCTACGTCTTCATTAACATTGACATAATTGACATTGTCTTTTGCTATTTCGGCAATTTTCTCTTCACTTTTTGCAGTGATTAAATCTTTTAATGACAGTCGGCCAATCAACTTTTCGTCCTTACTAACCACATAAATAGAGTGTACTCTAGATACATCTTTTGCTTGTCCTCTTATGCGTCGTATACAACCAGCAACGGTCCAAGTACCGTAAACTTTAACCAACTCTTTTGCCATGAGACCACCGGCTGTACCCTCATCATAAGCTAAAAGCTCTTGAATTTCGGCTTTATGCTCTTCGTCTTCAATTCTAGAAATTACGGCTTCTTGTCGTTCTTCAGGAAGTTCTGCAATAATATCAGCGGCATCATCGGTATCAAGTTCTTCGACCTCTTCGGCAATTTCTTTGGCCGAAAGATTTTTAAGAATTTTTTCACGAACATCTTCATCTAATTCAGTGAGTACATCCGAGGTTGTTTCGCTATCAAGAAGTTTAATTATGTAAATCGCTTCTTCAAAGTTAAGCTCATCTAAAATCTCGGCAATATCTGCGTAATGAAACTCTTTAAGAAGTTCTTTTAACTGCTTATTATCATTGCAAGAGATTAGAGATTGAACGTTCTCTAAGAGCTCATCCGTAAGTTGGAATTGAATATTTTCTTGAGTTTCTTCCACGCCTATTAATTTGCTATCATCTTAAGTACAGTTGAAACAGCTTTCTATTTTAGAAATGAGATTTCTTTAGTTTTCTTTATATGACAGAATAATAATTAATTGTCGTCATTTTCAATTAAAGTGGTAAGTTCTATAAATTGATCAACACTTAATTGTTCTGGACGTTGCCCAAATATAGTATTTGCTTTTAAATTATCCGATAGATTAAAAACTTTTAAACTGTTACGTAATGTTTTTCGTCGTTGTTGAAATCCTGTTTTCACCACCCGAAAGAATAATTTTTCATCACAAGGTAGTGTGTAATTCTCTTTTCGGGTTAGTAATAATACACCAGAATCTACCTTTGGCGGTGGATTAAAAACCTCTGGGGGTACTGTAAATAGGTACTCAGCATTATAAAAAGCTTGAGTTAATACCGAAAGAATTCCGTAAACCTTGCTACCTTCTTTAGAACAAATACGTTGTGCCACCTCTTTTTGAAACATTCCTGAAAACTCAGGAATTTGGTCACGCATCTCTAAGGTTTTAAAAACAATTTGAGTAGAAATATTGTACGGAAAATTTCCAATTATAGCAAATGACTTTCCTTTAAAAACCAGGTTGAAGTCGTAGCGTAAAAAATCTTTCTCGTAGATTCTGTCTGAAAGATTTAGATAGTTATTTTTAAGATAATCTACAGATTCTGTGTCAATTTCAACAACATGTGTTGT
>CAJQQC010000065.1 GCA_905480385.1 uncultured Winogradskyella sp. | reverse complement strand
AAAAAAACAATAATAGATATATCAAAGAGGATAAGTGCAGGTCTTAGTAACCAAGAATATCTTCCTCTTATATATTCCATATTTAACGTTTGTTATAACTCGAAAAATCTTTATGATTTTTTCTATGAAGTTGTTCTATACTTAGGTTTTTAAAGTAGTTGAAGGTAATTTTCATACCTTCTTTTTGAGAAATTTTTGGAGTCCAATTTAATAGTTTTTTTGCTAATGCAATATCCGGTTTTCTTTGTAAAGGGTCATCAACCGGGAGAGGCCTAAATACAATTTTTTGATTTGAGTTCGCTAATTTAATTATCTCTTTAGAAAATTCTAGTATTGTAGTTTCGGTTGGATTACCAATATTTACAGGAAATGAATAATCTGAAAACAGAAGTTTATAAATACCGTCGATTTGATCGTCGACATAACAAAAAGATCGTGTCTGTAATCCGTCTCCAAAAACAGTCAAGTCTTCTCCTCTTAAAACTTGCCCCATAAAAGCGGGGATTACACGACCATCGTTTAATCGCATTCTTGGCCCGTATGTGTTAAATATTCTGACTATTCTAACTTCTAATCCATGAAATCTATGATACGCCATTGTCAAGGACTCTTGAAAACGTTTAGCTTCGTCATAAACACCTCTAGGTCCAATTGCATTAACGTTACCATAATAATCTTCTGGTTGTGGATGCACCAATGGATCGCCGTACACTTCAGAGGTCGATGCTATTAGTATCCTAGCATTTTTAGCTTTTGCCAAACCTAGTAGATTGTGTGTTCCCAAAGATCCAACCTTAAGGGTTTGAATTGGAATTTTAAGATAATCTATTGGACTTGCTGGTGAGGCAAAATGTAATATATAATCTAATTCTCCATCAATTTTAATATACTCAGTTACATCGTGTTCAATAAAACTAAAATTAGTATGATTCGCTAAGTGACTTATATTTTTTTTATCACCAGTGATGAAATTATCCATTCCAATAACAGAGAACCCTTCTTTAACAAATCTATCACACAAATGAGAGCCTAAAAACCCTGCAGCACCTGTAATTAAAACTGTTCGTTTAGTGTCCACTATCTTCCTATTGAAATGTATTTAAATCCTTCTTTTTGTAAATCATCGACATCATAAAGGTTTCTACCATCAAAAATAGTATGGCTTCTCATCAGCTCTTTTACCTTATTGAAATCAGGTGTTCTAAAAATACTCCATTCTGTACAAATAATTAAAGCATCGGCCTTATCTAGAGTGTCATACATGCTTTTAGAAAATTCTATTTTATCTCCTAACTTGCGTTCAACGTTAGGCATTGCTTCTGGATCGTATACTGATATATTACAATTATATTCCAAAAGCGTATTAATAATCTCTAATGATGGTGCTTCTCTTATATCGTCAGTCTCAGGTTTAAATGCTAAACCCCAAACAGCAATATTCTTTCCTTTTAAATCATTCTTAAAATGATCTCTAATTTTTGGTATTAATACAAGTTTTTGTTTAGCATTAACATCTAATACGGCATCTAGAATTTTAAAATCATAGTTGGAGTCTTTGCCAGATTTATAAAGTGCTTTGACATCTTTAGGAAAACATGAGCCTCCGTATCCAATTCCAGGGAACAAAAAGCGTTTACCAATGCGAGAATCTGTTCCTATTCCAATTCTAACTTTATCTACATCTGCACCAACTTTTTCACAAAAATTAGCAATCTCATTCATGAATGTAATTTTGGTAGCTAAAAATGCATTTGCTGCATATTTTGTGAGTTCGGCAGACTTTTCATCCATAACTATAATAGGGTTACCAGATCTTACGTATGGCTTATAGAGTCTTTTCATTTGCTCAGTAGCTTTATCACTACTTGAACCAATTATAATCCGTTCTGGTTTTAGAAAATCATCAACCGCAAAGCCTTCTCTTAAAAACTCAGGGTTAGAGACAACATCAAAATCTATATTTGTGTGTTTTGAAATTGCATCTCTCACTTTTTCTGACGTGCCAACTGGGACAGTGCTTTTATCTACAATTATTTTGTAATCGCTAATTCGTTTTCCAATTTCTTCAGCAACTCCTATTACATATTTTAAATCCGCTGACCCATCTTCATCTTCAGGTGTTGGCAATGCCAAAAAAATTATCTCACCATGATTTAATCCTTCTTGTAATTGTGTAGAAAAATTTAATCTACCCGCTTTTATATTTCTTTGAAATAATAGATCTAAATGAGGCTCGTATATAGGAACTTGACCACTTTTCATAATCTCTATTTTCGACTCATCTATATCGATACAAAGAACATCATTTCCTGTTTCAGCCAAACAAGTCCCTGTCACTAGACCCACATAACCTGTCCCTACTACGGTTATATTCATTATTTATTGTGAATTTTTATTAATCAAGTTTTTTATAGTCAGAATTCATGCTTATAAACTCTGGGACTATAGCTTTCATTTTTTTGACAATCGCGTCTTTATTCTGAGAATTTGAAAATTCTAAAAGCTCGGATATATCATTACAAATTTTATCATAATCATATGTTTCCACCTTAGCAATCATAATTTTATCATTGTATGTTGGTAAGGTTGAAGAGTTTTTATTGAGTAATTCTTCGTATAATTTTTCTCCTGGTCTTAACCCTATGACTTTAATATCTATTTCTTTATATGGCGTGTATCCTGCAAGTCTAATAATTTTTTTAGCAAGATCAATTATTTTAACAGCTTCTCCCATGTCAAATATAAAAACTTCACCTCCATTACCCATGGCTCCTGCTTCAATAACTAGTTGACAGGCTTCAGAAATGGTCATGAAATATCTAATAATATCTGGATGTGTAATGGTTAGTGGACCACCTTCTTCAATTTGTCTTTTAAATAAAGGGACAACTGAGCCATTACTTCCCAATACATTTCCAAACCTAGTAGTTACAAAACCGGTGGTTTTTTTTAAGTCTCTATTAGAATATTCTTGAAGTGCCTGAACATAAATCTCAGCAATTCTTTTGGAAGCACCCATTACGTTACTTGGATTAACAGCCTTATCTGTTGAAACCATTACAAATTTTTCAGCATTATACTTTAAAGCTAAATCTGCTATATTTTTTGAACCCTGTACATTGGCAAATATTGCCTCGGCAGGATAATTTTCCATTAGAGGCACATGTTTATATGCCGCTGCATGAAATACCACATCAGGAGTGTTTTGTTGAAAAATTGATTCTGTTTTTTCGAAATTTCTTATATCATTAATAATAGCTTCGAAATTTAATTTAGGAAAAGTATTTTTAATTTCTAGCTGTATTTGATATAATGGAGATTCTGCATGGTCAATTATTATAAGTTTTTTTGGTTTATACCCTGCAACTTGACGAACTATTTCACTTCCAATAGAACCTGCACCGCCAGTGACAATTACACATTTATTAAAAATTTCTTTAGCCACAAGCTTATTATCAAGCTTAATAGGATCGCGTTCTAAAATATCTTCAATTTGTATTTTCTCAATCTGACTTGTTATATTTTTATTTTCTTCGATGTCAGATAAAAGAGGTGCTCTGTAAACTTTTAAATTGTAATCTAAACATCTATCTATTAAAGCTACTGCCTCTTGTTTTGTTATGTTTTTATCAGCTATGATTAAAGCTTGAGCCTTATAAATTCTTAGTGTTAAGGCAACATTTCGTTGAATGCTAATAATTGGTAGTCCAAGTATTTGTTTACTTTTATTTCTTTCTCCTTTATCAATGAAACCTATAACAGAATACCTGTTGGGTTTTTCGGACTTTAAAGCACTAGCTATAGCAATTGCATTTTCATCTGTACCATATACCAAAACTCTGAGTTCATTTTCCTTATTACTATAATTTAAATAAACTTCAAAAACTTGCTTTACAAGCACTCTAAATAAAAATAACCCACAAAAGGATAAAACTAAATAAATTAGAAGTGTAGGGATAAATATTATCTCAGTGGCATTATAGAGATAATAAACATAGTAAGAAACTAAAATTACTATCAGAGTAGAAATAGAAGCAACCAAAAACCTTACTGCATCTAAGAAAGTTGAATGTCTTATTAAGCCTGCATAAGTCCTATATAATATAAAAAATATGATATTAACACATATTATGACTAATTCTACAGTAGAGAATGAAATAGCAAAGTCTTGATTTTTAATTCTGCTTATAATTAATTTTGTAATTATAAGTGAAAAAACTATTATAAGAGAGTCAAATCCAAGTATAACCCATCTAGGTAAATAATTGATGTTTTTAAAATCTAATCGTTTTTTACTAGATTCTAATACTTGAGAAAGTGCTTGTTTAAATTTTTTGTACATCAATATGTTTGCTATTTATAATGTACGCAAA
>CAJQQC010000064.1 GCA_905480385.1 uncultured Winogradskyella sp. | reverse complement strand
GTTTTTTTCAAGTGCCCAAAGTGAATGCCAGGTCGAAATATCTAAAGGCGCCGGCATCCAACCCATGAATGCGATTAGAAACACCCAACTCGATTCTTCAGGAAATATTTGTAAAAAAGAGATTGGTTGTTGGTGTTTGATGGATGCAGTAAATACGGCCGCAACTGTACTAATAGTTAGGGTAATTATAATGACTTTCATCAAAACATCTAACAATTTATACTTTCCTAAGATGAGTATTGTAGAACATATTACTAGGATTAAAACTGTCCAAATTTGAATACTTGATAACGTCAAACTACCAATGGTTACGGGATTAAAGTCACCAATTAAATTAGAAGCTAAACTCGCTGTAACAATAGTCACAGCAGTTTGTATGGTAAACATTGTAGCAAAAGTAAGTAGAAAATAAGCAATCAATACACCTTTACCTAATCGTTTATAACCATCAATTAAACTTTCTCCAGTTGCCAACGCATAACGTGGACCAAACTGAAAAAAAGGATATTTGAAAAGGTTAACTAGCATAAGAGCCCAAAGTAAGCCAAATCCAAAATTTGCACCAGCTCTTGTAGATTGAACCAAATGAGAAACACCGATAGCCGCACCAGCAAATAATAGTCCTGGGCCAAGTTTTTTTATTCGGCTAAGCATTTGGGTTGGTTAGTATTTCTGATAATAATTTTTTTGCTCTAAGGAGTTTTACCTTAACATTACTCATTGGTTCTTTGAGTTCAGTAGATATCTCTTTATAACTTAATTCCTGAAAATATCGGAGGTTAATAACTTCTTGATAATGGGGTTTTAGCTTTTTTATATCCCTAAGTAGTTTAGTTAAGTTTTGCTCTCTAATAATTTTATCTTCAGGAGTTGGAGATTCATCAGGAATATCATAAAAAACATCATCATTCTTAGAGTTTATTTTACTGTTAATTGAAGATTTATGCTTTCTAACTAAATCTATGTGTATGTTTTTAGAAATAGTAATCAGCCAGGTTTTAAAGACGTATTTGTCGTTGTAAGTTCCTATTTTATCAAAAGCTTTTGAGAAAGTTTGGATAGTAATATCCTCAGCGTCATTTTCATTTTCAGTACGTTTAAGTTGAAAGCCGTAAACATCATTCCAATATTTATCTAATAAAAAATTAAATGCTGCTTGGTTATTTTCCTTGGCTAAGTTTATCGCTTTTATTACTTCCAATGTTTTGGTTTTGAAATAAGATTAGCACTAAAGATAGCTAATTGAAAGATAATTAAGAAAACTTCTAAAAAAGGCGAAAACAAAGTCAAATCTTTTGATTCTAATTTGTTTGCTGAGCCTCCAACTACAATAAATTGTAGAAGTAATCTAAAACTTAATAGACCTAATACTATTTGCCATTGAAACAAGAAACTCAACAATAATATGGCTAGAGTCCAAAATAAAATTTGACTAAAATAAAACAAGCCTAAAACAATTTTATGAGATATTTTGTAATGTTTTGCAGTACTCACATGTCTTCTTTTCTGAGTTATCCAATCCCCATAAGTCAATTTTGGCTTAGAAACAGTAAAGCTGTTTTTTGAAAAACAAATAGAAGTGTTTTTTGAAGTGGCAATTTCATTTACAAATAAATCGTCATCACCAGATTTAATATTCATATGGTTCATAAAACCAGAATTGTTAAAAAACAATTCTTTTCGATAAGCTAAATTTCGTCCAACACCCATATATGGCATACCTAATCTTGCATATGAAAAATATTGAATAGCTGTAATTAATGTCTCAAATCGAATTAATTTATTTAATAATGAGTTACTAACTTTTTCATAGGCTCCAAATCCTAAAACTAAGGATTTTGTGTTAGTAAATTGACTACTCATTTCTGATATCCAATTCAGAGACTTTGGTTTACAATCTGCATCTGTAAATAGCAAAAAATCATTTTTTGCAGCTTTTATACCTAATGTAAGTGCATACTTTTTATTACCCCAAAATTGTTCTATAGTTTTTACATCTACTAGAGTAATATTGTTATTGGCTTCTTTGAAATCTTTCATGATATCAAGAGTTTTGTCCCATGATGCATCATTTACTAATATTATTTCAAAATCATGGTAATTTTGATTTATAATTTCAGGAAGATGTAGTTTAAGATTTTCAGCTTCATTTTTAGCACACACTATAACCGAAATTGAAATTTTTTTTAATTTCCCAGGTTTTGCTTTTTGAAGCGAAAAATTACAAAGAAATATAAAATAGTATATGTACTGAATAAATGCAACTCCTATGAAGCAGTAGAAAAATACAGTTAGTAAAGACATTTATTGATTAAGAGTGTTGAGGTTCTGAGCAATTATCAAACTGATCTGGTGTTTTTCCACAAAACCCACAAGCTTCACCTTCTTGATTTAACATAGGGTTTTGACTTGCACATGTACCTGCAAATTTACCGTCTTTTTTTGCCCATATTTTTATCGCAATTCCTGCAACTGCTAATAAAAGCAATGCTAATGTTATTAGTAATAGCTTCATATAAAATATATTTAATATATTTTAATACAAAGATACTGCTTTCCAAGAATTTGTTAAACTTTATTTTGATGACTTTTGGTTGATTAGTAGTGTCTAAATAATATTATTAACTAACACATATTAATTATGAAAAAATTATTTGCAGAATTTTTTGGAACATTTTGGCTTGTTTTTGGAGGTTGTGGTAGTGCTGTTTTTGCAGCTGCCTTTCCAGAATTAGGTATCGGTTTTGTAGGAGTTTCATTAGCATTTGGTCTAACAGTACTGACAATGGCTTATGCTGTAGGTCATATTTCTGGAGGACATTTTAATCCAGTAGTTTCTCTTGGCCTTTGGGCAGGAGGAAAGTTTGATGGTAAATCATTACCAGGTTATGTTATTGCACAATTAATTGGAGCTATTGCTGCTGCAGGTGTTCTATATCTTATAGTAAGTGGTAAGGCTGGATTTACCGATATAGGAGGTTTTGCTTCAAATGGTTATGGGGATTTATCACCAGATGGATATAGTTTGGTTTCTGTGCTGTTAGCTGAATTTGTTTTGACCTTATTCTTTTTATTAATCATTCTTGGAAGTATAAATGAAAGAGCTCCTAAAGGATTTGCTCCTATTGCTATCGGTCTTGGGCTTACTTTAATTCATTTAATTAGTATACCAATATCCAATACTTCGGTAAACCCTGCACGTTCTACAAGTCAGGCTTTATTTGCTGGAGGAGAATATACTTCACAGTTATGGTTGTTCTGGTTAGCACCAATTGCAGGAGCTATTGTTGCTGGTATCATACATAAAGCATTTTTTGATAAAGAATAGATACTTTCTAATTTTTCAAATAAAAAAATCTCATAATAAATATTTATATTTTGGGATTTTTGTTTTGCTAAAAAGTCTAATTCTATTTCTTTAGTGAAATCTCTGCAACTTCGTTATTTTCTTCAGAGGTAGACTCTCCATTTTTATTTTGAATAACAATACTCAGAGCCAAAGCGTCTTCCATGTAGGGTATTGGCTTTAAAGTACGTTGATAATCCTCTAAATAACCAAGGCTAACCATTTTATCTTCTAATTCAGCTCTTAATTGGTAATATTGATTCTCTGGTAGTTTTGGTAAGGATACTACATCAATCATTGATGTTTTATCGACAGGATTTATATATGCTACTGTTTTTAAATCTTTTGCACGGTCATTACCATTTAAAACATATTTTTTTGAATCAGGGTTATTTAATTTCTGAAGTTGAAAAGCTAATGCATCTAATTTTGAATTGTTTTTATCGATATCTCCTCTTAAATCATAGATTTCGTCAACAACAATATTATTCTCGCTGTTTAAGGCTTGATTTTTTTGATATAAATAAACACTCAATGTTGCAAAGGCAAATGCAGCTACACTAGCAGCAATAGTATACCATGGTGTTTTTTGCTGGGGCATAGCAATAACTTTTGTTGTTTTCTTAGTTGTTTCTAAAACTCTATTTAAAACACCTAGAGGCGCTTCAACAGCATTAGCTTTTGCTAAAATTTCTAAGTTGTTTTGAAGTTTTATATAAGCATCTTCAATTTCTGAGTGATTGTCTATCTGATATTCGACTTCCAAGTTTTCAGCAATGGAAGTATCTCCTACTAAATAGCGTTCTAGTAGGCCTGATTGTAAAAATGTATGTAATTTTTCTTCCATAATTAATGTTTTAAAAATCGTAAACTTTTTTAAGTTCTCTAAGACCAATTTTTAATCTAGATTTCACCGTGCCAAGTGGAATTTCTAACTCTTCACTAGCTTCTTGTTGTGTCATACCTTCAAAAAATAAGGCATTAAGCACTATTTGATATTTATCTTCCAATCGAGCTACATGCTCTTTAATATCCATGACATCTTGATTAAGCTTTGTACCTGGAAGTATATATACGTTTGATTTATCTATTTGGATTTCTTTATGAAACCTATTGTTGAAACTTCTTAATTTATCTATTGCGGTATTTCTAGCAATTCTAAATAGCCAAGTGAATAATTTGGCTTTTTTTGGGTCGTATTTTTGTGCATTTTTCCAAACCTTTATAAAAGTTTCTTGTAAGGCATCTTCAGCAATTTCTTCGTTTTTTGTTACTTTGAGTATGGCACCGTACAAACTGTCTGAGTAGTTTTCGTATAATAAATTAAGCGCATACTGATCGTTGCGATGCAAAAGCTGTACAATACGTTGTTCTATATTACTACTCAATGTTTCTTAATTTAGTTTTTTTTGTGCGTTAGGGACACTACATTTTTAAATCAAATAATGTTTACTTCGGTTTCTATTTTAATATTAAATAACCTAAAAACAGTTTGCTGTATAAGTTTTGCTAACTCGTAAATATCTTTTCCTGTAGCGTTTCCATAATTAACGAGTACCAGAGCTTGTTTATTATGTACACCATAGTCCCCAAAACGCTTGCCTTTAAAACCTGCAGTTTCGATAAGCCAACCGGCAGGGACTTTTATTTCTTTTTCTGAAACCACATAATGAGGTGCATTTGGAAAATCGTTTTGAAGCTTTATGAATGCCTCTTCAGAAATTATTGGATTTTTAAAAAAACTTCCGCTATTACCTATCTTTTTTGGATCTGGCAGTTTACTTTGTCTGATATTTATAACAGCTGTAGATATATCTTTTATAGTAGGATTTGTAATGTTTAAACTTTCTAATTCAGATTTTATAGCACCATAAGCGATATTTAATTTATGATTACGTTTTGTAAGTTTAAGCTTTACGCTTGTAATAATATATTTTCCTTTCAAGGTTTGTTTAAAAACAGATTCTCTGTAGCCAAAATTACAATCTTCATTAGAAAAGGTTTTTTTTTCTTGAGTTGAAATATTAATAGTTTCACAAGAATGAAAAACATCTTTTAACTCAATACCGTAAGCACCAATATTTTGAATTGGCGCTGTGCCAATATTACCAGGAATAAGTGACATATTTTCAACTCCACCTAAATTTTTATTAAGACACCAAACTACAAATTCGTGCCAGTTTTCCCCTGCATTGCCTTTTACAATGGCGTAATCATCAGTTTCATAAGTAATCGAAATACCTTTAAGATTAAGATGAAGAACCATAGCATCAATATCTTTTGTAAGCAACAAATTACTCCCACCTCCAAGTATAAAAAATGATTTCGAAGTTTCAGATTTTAAGACAGTTTTTAAATCCTCAATTGTTACAATATCAACATAAGTATTTGCTTTGGCATCGACACCAAAAGTATTGTAGTTTTTTAAGGATATATTTTCCTGTATAGTCATTTAATCTTTGTAGACTTTTAAGGCTTCCCCAATAATTTTAACGGCTTTTTTGAGGCTATCTTCATTAAGTACGTATGCAATTCGTATTTGGTTTAGACCAACATTTGGAGATGAGTAAAATCCAGCAGCTGGTGCAACCATAACTGTCTCATTATTAAAGGAAAAGTGCTCTAATAACCATTGGGCAAATTTATCAGAATTTTTTATTGGAAGTTCTGCAATACAGTAAAAAGCACCATTAGGCTTGGCTACTTTGACGCCTTCGATTTTTTCTAATTCTAAAATTAAAGTATCTCTGCGCCCAACATATTCGTTAATAACTTCAGTAAAATATGAATCTGGAGTACTCAGGGCAGCTTCACTAGCAATTTGAGCCAATGTTGGCGGACTCAATCTAGCTTGTGCATATTTTAATGCCGTTAGTATAAACTCTCTGTTTTTTGAGACTAAATAACCAATACGAGCACCACACATACTGTACCTTTTAGATACAGAGTCAATAACAATAGCGTGCTCTTCTAAACCTTCTTCTTGTAAAATTGAGTAGTGACTTATACCATCGTAAACAAACTCGCGATAGACTTCATCAGCAATTAAAAACAAATCATGCTTCTTAACTAGTGTTGCTAGTTTTTTTATCTCTTCTTTTGAATACAAGTATCCTGTTGGGTTTCCTGGATTACAAATAAGAATGGCTTTTGTCTTTGAAGTAATAAGTTTTTCAAAATCTTCAATTGGTGGTAAAGCAAAATTATCTTCAATTTTAGAAATTACCGGAACCACATTTACACCTGAAGCTGTTGAAAATCCGTTATAGTTAGCGTAAAAAGGCTCAGGGATAATAATTTCATCATCTTTATCCATAATACTGCCAAAGGCAAATAAAAGTGCTTCACTACCACCAGTAGTTACAATAATATCATTTTGGCTGACAGAAATATTATTCTTAGAATAGTAGTTAGCAATTTTTTGTCTGTAACTCTCAGAACCTTCAGAGCGTGAATAGGCTAATATATTTAAAGAAGAATTTTTTATGGCATCTAAGGCTACTTGAGGTGTTTTTATGTCTGGTTGGCCTATATTTAGGTAATAAACAGTTTTACCGTCTTTGGTAGCCTGTTCAGCATAGGGTACAAGCTTTCTAATAGGTGATGAGGGCATTTTAAGGCCTTTTTCTGAAATCTTTGGCATGGTTAATATTAATTTTGGAAACTCTTAAAGTTTGATTAAAAAATCAAAACAAATTTAAGCTATTGCGTGTAGAATTGTATTTTTATTTTTAATGAATCTTATAAATAAATACGTATTACTGATTATTTTTTTATCTGTAGGTTATCAATCTATTGGTCAAAAGAGTTTCAACTTGCCTATTGAAAAAAGTTCTAGAATTAGATTTCAATTAATCAATAACATTATTGTCATGCCCATAGAACTTAATGGTGTTAAGCTTTCTTTTGTTCTGGATACTGGTGTAAGTCGTCCCATACTTTTTAATCTTGTAAATATGGACTCTTTACAGATAAAAAACACTGAGCGTGCATACTTAAGAGGTTTAGGGAGCAATGGTTCAATACAAGCCATTAAGTCAAAGGGTAATATTATTAAAATAGAAGAAGCTATAGCTGTTAATAGAGATGTGTCTATGGTTTTTGATCCAAGTATAAATTTTACACCAAGATTAGGAGTGCCTGTCCATGGTATAATAGGTTTCGATATTTTTAAAGATTTTGTAGTTGAAATAAATTATGCTTCAAAATACATTAGGCTCTATAAACCTGAATTTTTTAAACCAAAAACTTCTTCTAAGTGGAATCGTTTATCAATAGAAGTTATTAATAAAAAACCTTACTTAAAAGGTAAGGTTAGATTAAGTCTAGAGGAAATTCCTGTTAAGCTTCTAATGGACACTGGTAGCAGTGATGCACTCTGGTTATTTGAAGGAAGTAAAAAAAACATTAAAGTTTCTCAAGAAATGTATTTTAATGATTTTCTTGGTAAAGGTCTTAGTGGTCCTGTTTATGGTACAAGATCAAAGGTAAAATCATTTAGTGTAGCTTCTTTTACTTTAGATAAAGTGAATGTGGCTTTTCCTGATTCTATTTACCTTAGTATCGCTAGAAAATTCAAACAAAGAAATGGAAGTATTTCAGGTTATATTTTAAAACGATTCAATATTTTTTTTGATTATAATGGTGAGCAGATTTGGGTTAAAAAGAACTCAAATTTTAAAGCACCATTTTATTACAATAACAGTGGTATTACACTAGAACAGCGAGGGTATCGTGTTGTAAAGGAACTCAAAAAAAAAGTTGCTACCGATGGATATGGTAGAAAAGTCGAAGGTGGTAATATTAATATTGAATTGTCAGATACGTATAAGTATGAACTAAAACCTTCATTCGAAGTTGTTGAACTACGAGAGAGTTCTAACGCAAAAGTAGCAGGTGTGATGATCGGTGACATCATTACGTCAATTAACAATAAACCAACGAGTGAGTTAACTCTTCAGGAAGTAAATAAGTTTTTTTATAATAAAAAAGGTACAGTTTTACGTATGAAAGTCAGACGTAACAAAAAAGATTTGTCTTTTAGATTTAAGTTAGATGATGTATTCAAAAAAAAAGAGCCCTCAAACTGAAAGCTCTAATTAGATAATATTTGTAGTTTATTATTGCTCTACTGAACTTTTCCCTTTTTTATCTAAGATACTAGTTTTACTAGAGTCAATAACAAGACCTTTTATTTTCAAAGCTACTGTAGGTGTTTCAGCATTAGATATAACTGTAATTGTTTTTCTTATAGGATTTACTCTCTTTGTGTCATATTTGACTTCGATTTCTCCAGTTTCCCCTGGCATAATAGGTTCTTTTGGTTTTTTTGGAACTGTACAGCCACATGTAGATTTAACACTAGATATAATTAATGGGGCATTACCTATATTTGTAAATTCAAATACACGAACGCCATCAGCACCCTTTTCTATAGTTCCGTAATCAATTACTTCAGTTTTAAATTCAATCTTCGCAACTTTTTTGTCTTGAGCGTTTAAACCCAAACTCATTACACAAATAAATAAAATTGTGATTATATTTTTCATTATTTCATAATTTAGTTAATCAATTCAAAATTATGTACTTTTTGTTTCTCTTCAAAATTAATACGTTGTAATACACACTATTTAACAATTAATATACTTTTTAGGCACATTATCTCTGTATTTACTATTCAAAAAAAGAAATATAAGTACTTTTGTAGGTTATTAGCAAAAACGATACCAAAAAAATGGAAATACCTTCAAAATATAGTGCTTCGAGTGTAGAGAGCAAGTGGTACGACTATTGGATGAAAAACAATTATTTTCATTCGACACCAGATGAAAGAGAGCCTTACACCATAGTTGTTCCTCCACCAAATGTTACTGGAGTATTGCACATGGGGCATATGCTTAACAATACCATTCAAGATGTATTGATTCGTCGTGCGCGTTTACTAGGTAAAAATGCGTGTTGGGTTCCTGGTACAGATCATGCTTCTATTGCTACAGAAGCTAAGGTTGTAGCGAAGTTGAAAGAGCAAGGTATTGATAAAAATAATTTAACTCGTGAGGAGTTTTTAAAGCACGCATGGGATTGGACTGAAGAGTATGGAGGTGTTATTCTAGAACAACTGAAAAAATTAGGATGCTCATGCGATTGGGACAGAACTAAGTTTACATTGGATGATGATATGTCCGAAGCGGTTATCAAAGTTTTTGTCGATTTGTATAACAAAGGTCTAATTTACCGTGGTTATAGAATGGTTAACTGGGATCCTCAAGCAAGAACAACTCTGTCTGATGAAGAAGTAGAATACACTGAAAAACAAGGAAAACTCTATTACATCAATTATAAACTTAAAGACTCAGACGACGTTCTAACTATAGCAACTACACGACCTGAAACCTTACTAGGAGATACCGCAATATGTATTAATCCAAAGGATGAAAGATACACAAAACTTAAAGGGAAACATGCTATTGTTCCAATAAATAATCGTGTAGTTCCCATAATTGAAGACGAATATGTAGATTTAGAATTCGGTACAGGATGTTTAAAAGTAACACCAGCTCATGATGAAAATGATAAGATGCTTGGTGAAAAGCACGAGTTAGAAGTTATAGATATTTTTAATGAGGATGCAACACTGAATTCTTTTGGTTTACATTATGAAGGTAAAGACCGTTTTATTGTTAGAAAAGAAATCGTAAAAGAGCTTGAAGCGCTTGGAGCTATTGTAAAAATTGAAGACCATACTAATCGTGTTGGTATTTCAGAACGTACAAAAGCCATTATTGAACCTAGATTATCTGATCAGTGGTTTTTAAAAATGAAACATTTAGCAAAGCCAGCTATTGAAGCCGTTTTAGAGACTGAAGATGTAAAATTACATCCAAAGCGTTTTAACAATACATACCGTCATTGGATGGAGAATATTTGTGATTGGAATATTTCACGTCAATTACGTTGGGGACAACAAATCCCTGCTTATTTTTATGGTGATGGAAAGGAAGATTTTGTAGTCGCTGAAAATATAGAGGCTGCCATAAAATTGGCAAAAGTAAAAACTTCAAACTCTAATCTCCAGACTTCTGATTTACGTCAAGATTCTGACGCATTAGATACATGGTTTAGTTCATGGTTATGGCCAATCAGCGTTTTCGATGGGATACGTAATCCAGATAATGAAGAGATTAATTACTATTATCCAACAAACGATTTAGTTACTGGTCCGGATATTCTATTCTTTTGGGTTGCTCGTATGATTGTTGCTGGGTATGAATTTAAAGGCAAACGCCCATTTGAAAACGTATATCTTACAGGTTTAGTTAGAGATAAGCAAAGACGAAAAATGTCTAAGTCTCTAGGTAATTCACCCGATGCTTTAAAGTTAATTGATGATTATGGTGCTGATGGTGTTCGTGTTGGATTATTGTTAAGCGCAGCAGCAGGAAATGATTTAATGTTTGATGAAGAGTTATGTAATCAAGGAAAATCTTTCGCTAATAAAATTTGGAACGCATTCCGTCTAGTGAAAGGTTGGGAAGTTGCAGATATCGAACAACCAGAATCCTCGCGTCTAGCACTAGATTGGTATAAAGCTAAATTTCAAAAAGCATTGGCAGAAATGGAAGATAATTATAGCAAATACCGTCTGTCAGATGTTTTAATGACTAGTTATAAGTTGATTTACGACGACTTTTGCGGATGGCTTTTAGAAATGATAAAGCCTGCCTATGGTCAACCAATAGATAGAACAACTTTTGATGCTGTTGTAATAACTTTCGAAGACAATCTTAAGGTTTTACATCCATTTATGCCATTTTTAACAGAAGAGATTTGGCAATTTATGGCTAAAAGAAATACAGATGAAGCTCTTATTATTTCTAAATATCCAGAACAAACTAGCTCAGATTCTAAATTAATTGAAGATTTTGAATTGGTAAAAGATGCTGTTTCAGGGATAAGAACTATTAGAAAAGAAAAGAATATAGCTTTTAAAGATACAATTGCACTTTCTGTTATTAATAATGAAAATCTAGATATATCATATAATTCTGTGATTTCTAAAATGGGTAATATTTCAGATTTGCAAACTGTTGATGCTGCTATTGAAGGTGCGTTAACGTTCAGAGTTAAATCCAATGAGTATTTTATTCCTATGGATGGCGCCATAAATGTTGAGGAAGAGATAGAAAAGTTAACCGAGGAATTAAAATACACCGAAGGTTTCTTAAAGTCTGTTCAGAAAAAACTATCTAACGAACGTTTTGTGAATAATGCGCCTGCGCAAGTTGTAGGTTCAGAAAAGAAAAAAGAAGCTGATGCCTTGGCTAAGATTGAAACTATAAATAAGAGTTTAAAGAGCTTACAATAGTTTAAAGAATAATTATGATAAGAATTTAGCCTTCAATTATATTTTAAACTTTTTTTTTACCATTCATTAATCTTATTACTATCTAGCTTAATAAAAATAAAAAGTAAAATGGTAAAGCCCCAAAGCCCTGAGCCACCATAACTAAAAAAGGGTAAGGGAATACCAACAGTAGGAATTAACCCCATAACCATACCTGTATTTATGGTAAAGTGGACAAAAAGTATTGACGCTACTCCATAACCGTAAACACGGCTAAACTGAGATTTTTGTCGTTCTGCTAAAATCAATAATCTAATTATTAAGAAAATGAATAATATAACTACTGATGCAGAACCTAAAAACCCCCATTCTTCACCAACAGTACTAAAAATATAATCGGTATGCTGTTCAGGAACAAACTTACCTGTAGTACGAGTACCTTCCATAAAACCTTTTCCCCAGAATCCTCCAGAACTTATAGCTTCTTCTGACTGAATAAGGTTATAAGCTTCGCGTTTTTTCATCAATTCTAATTTTACAGGATCTTTTTCAAGTCTCAACCAAAGACTAATTCGGTTTTGTTGATGAGGTTTTAAGATATGATTATAAAACTGTTTTATACCAAAAGCAAAAAGAGTACACACCAAAAGAATAATTAAAGATTGTGAAATTGAAGCTCTTTTTTTACTTCTTAAAAAGTAAGCTAAAATTAGCATGAATACTGTTATTAATGCCGTAATTCGGACACCAAACTTTAAGGATAAAACGGATAATATAACGAGAGAAAACCCAAGTATAAGATATACTTGTTGTAATCCTTCTCGAAAAAAAACAAAGAAAAAAGCAGTGTAGACTATTGTACTACCTGCATCATTTTGCAGTAATATTAATAACGCCGGAAGAAAAATAATTACAGCAGCTTTTAATTGATCTTTAATCTTTTTTAAGTTGGTTTGTATATCACTAATGTATTTTGCTACTGCTAACGCTGTGGCAAATTTCGCAAATTCACTTGGTTGTAATGTCATTCTACCAATACCATACCATGAACGTGCACCATTGACATCTTTACCAAAAATAAATAGACCTAATAACGCAAGGATAGCACCAATATATATCAGACTAGCAAAACGCTCGTAAAATTTAGCATCTACAGATAGGGTTAAGATAATCAATACTACTGAAAGTCCCATGAAAACAAGTTGTTTTCCGTAAGGTTCACTCATGTCTAAATAGTTGGTGATATTTCCAGTGTGTGATGCGGATATTATGTTTAGATAACCAAAACCTACAAGTAATATATAGATAAGTATCGTTACCCAATCAAATCCAAAACGCCTTTGATTTTCTCTTATCATTTACTATCTATTTTAGCTTTTAGATATTTTAAGGCTTCATATTCCTCTACAGGAATAGTCTCTAAAGTTGTTTCTCTATTGATTTTAAAAGGTTCTCCTGAATAAGGTTTTTTATACTCATGTTCTAACGTGTGGTATAACACAAAGTTTTCTAAATCAGTTCTAGAAATTTCGTCTTTCAAGTACTTTTCAATCATTAAGCTTGCCATTTTTCCTGCAAAACGACTTCCGAAGTATCCATTTTCTATAAAAACAGCAATTGCAATCTTGGGATTGTCTTTTGGAGCAAAAGCTACGAAAATTGAGTGGTCAGTCAGTTGTGTTTTTGTACCATCTATGATGGCGAAGTTTTCAGCAGTTCCAGTTTTTCCGCAAATCTCAATACCTTTTACTTGAAGCATTTTTGCGGTCCCTTTGTTATATACGTCAAACATGCCATGTATTACAGGTTCAAAATGTTTTTTATCAATGGTTGTGTATTTTGGTTTGGTAAATTTTGATGGAATTGTATCACTTTCAATATTTTTAATAATATGAGGTGTATAGTAATAACCACGATTACCAATTGCAGCCGCAATATTAGCCAGTTGTATTGGTGTTGCCAAAACTTCACCTTGTCCAATAGCATTTGAAATGGAAAATGTTGGATACCATTTGCCTTTACCATAGGCTCTGTCGTAAGTGGATGAATTTGGTATTTTTCCGGGTTGCCCGACAGATAAATCATTATTAAGATAATTGCCCAATCCAAAACTCTTTACATGTTTACTCCAATTATTCATAGCATCTACACGAGAGTCATACTTATCCATAATTTTTAAGTAAACATTTCCAAAATAAGCATTACATGATTCATAAATGCCAAGATTCATATTTGCTGGACTACGATGTAAGTGGCAACCCATACGTCTATTACCATACTTAAAACCTAAATTACACCTAAATTTATCATCTGGAGTAACAACACCTTCTTGTAAAGCTATTAATGCATTTATAGCCTTAAAAGGTGAACCTGGTGGGTACATGGCTTGTAAACCCCTATCAAACAAAGGCTGTGCAAGACTATCATTATATAACTTAGTGAAATTTTTAGAGCGATTTCTTCCAACTAATAAATTAGGATTATATGTTGGTCCAGAAATCATTGCTAATATCTCACCACTATTTGGTTCTATGGCTACAATACCTCCGCGTTTATTAGTCATTAGTAGTTCGCCATATTCCTGTAATTTTGAGTCTATAGTTATGGTGATATTTTTTCCAGGTTGTGCAGTGGCATCGTTTGAGCCATCTTCAAAAGCACCTATGTCTCTATTGAATCTGTCTTTCTGAATAAACTTTGTACCCTTAAAACCTCTCAATGTTTTTTCATAGGTTTTTTCGACACCTTGTTTACCAATTAAATCACCTTTATTGTAGTAATCATCTTTATTTATTATGACTTGGTTAACTTCTCCAATATCACCTAGAACATTGGCACCAATAGTTTTTCGGTACGTTCTGATTGAACGTTTTTGTATGTAAAATCCATCATACTTTCGCATTTTTTCTTGCAAAACTGCATAGTCATCTTTTGCCAAGTTCGAAAGAAATACATATGGTAATCTTGGAGAATAATTTCTAGCTTTATTGAAAGTCTTAATAAAATTTTCTTTGGTAATTTTTAGTAAAGAACAAAACTCTAGAGTATCCAGAGGTTCTACTTCTTTAGGAATAACCATAACATCATACGAAGGTTGATTAGCTACTAAAAGCTCTCCATTTCTATCATAGACATAACCGCGTTTTGGATAAGTAAATACTTTTCTGACAGCCGTATCTTCTAATGGGTCATAGTTTTTTGAATCATAAACTTGAAGATAATATAGTCGAACAATAAAAGTGATTCCAACAAATACAACCAGTGCAAAAAGTAAAAGTTTTCTCATTTACGAGTTTTAAATAACAAGATGAGTAAAAGACAAAGTATTACAGTGAAAATACTAGAAAATAACGCTTTTTTTAGTAAAAGAATTATCTGCGAAATGTTAAAAATTTCAAGATAATATACAATAAGATGATGAAAAATAACACAACCACTAACATACATAATCAATGCACCAATATCTGTATGACCAAACTTCAGATTTTGATGGTCATACATGGTTCCAAAAGCATATTTTAAAAATAGAGGTCTGGCATATGCTAAGCATATTGAAGCTCCGGCATGTACTCCTCCAGAATCTAAAAACATGTCGACGAGTAAACCTAGGTTAAATGCAAGTATTAAAAATAATAGCCTATTATTATTTACAGGAAAAAGTAAAATAAAAATAACATAAACATAAGGGTTAATGTAACCTAAAAAATTAATGTTATTACAAATAATTACTTGTACTAAAAGCAGAACAATAAACCTGATAATATTTGAAGTAATGCTATTATTCATCGTTCAAATTTTCAAGTGTTTTTAACTCCTCGGAATTATTATTTATTATGATATAAACATGTTGAAGCGTCGTCATATTGTTAAATAAGCGAACTTCTATGGTATAAGTATCTCCAGTTGAATCTGTTGTAAAGCTTTCGATTTTACCAATACCAATACCTTTTGGAAAAATAGCAGATTGACCACCAGTAACTATTGTATCTCCAATTTTCACTTTTGAAAATTTCGAAACATCTTCTAACTGTGCAAAGTAGGGTGAAGTTGTATTCCAAGTTAATGAGCCGTTCTGGTTAGAAGATTTTAGTTTAGCATTAATTCGGCTTTTTTTACTTAAAATAGAAAGTATAGTAGAAAACTTGTTGGAGGTATTATCGATGATACCAATAATACCTTTTGAAGTAATGACACCAAAATCTTGTTGAATACTATCTCGTTTCCCTCGATTTATTGTTAAATAGTTATTAGGTGAATTATAACTGTTTTTATAAACTTCAGCTGAAATAATTTCGAAACGTTGGTCATTAAAACTTGAGTCTATTGCTATGCTTTGATTACGACCCGAACTATTAAGAAGTTGCTCGCGAAGTATTACATTCTCTTCAACTAAAATTAAATTTTGTTCTTTTAAGTCAAAATATTGTCCAATACTATTGACAGTTCCATAAACACCACCAGTTAAGCTATTAGCAGAATTTATAAATTGACTTTTGTGATAAGAATGTGATTGAATGGTGAGGGATAATGCAATGCCAAATAGTAATAAAAACAATAGCAATGTTTTGTTTCTAATTACAAAATTGAAAATCTGTTGCATTATTTAGCTTTATTTAATCAATACACTTTTGTATTTAGCTAAGTTTTTCAGCGTAATTCCAGTACCACGCACTACAGCTCTTAAAGGGTCCTCGGCAATGTAAACTGGTAAGTCTGTTTTTTGAGATAGACGCTTGTCCAATCCTCTAAGCATTGAACCACCACCAGCTAAATAGATACCAGTATTATATATATCAGCAGCCAATTCTGGTGGTGTTTGAGATAAAGTTTCCATGACAGAATCTTCAATTCTTAATATCGATTTGTCTAAAGCTTTTGCAATTTCACGATAAGAGATTTGAACCTGTTTTGGTTTACCTGTTAACAAGTCACGCCCCTGAACACTCATGTCCTCTGGCGGTAAATCTAAGTCTTCAGTAGCAGCACCAATCTGTATTTTAATCTTTTCTGCTGTACGGTCACCAACATAAAGATTGTGTTGAGTACGCATGTAATAAATAATGTCATTTGTAAATACGTCACCAGCGACTTTCACCGATTTGTCACATACAATTCCGCCAAGAGCTATAACTGCAATTTCTGTAGTACCACCACCAATATCTACAATCATATTTCCTTTTGGTTGCATAATATCTATTCCGATACCAATGGCTGCAGCCATTGGTTCGTGTATTAAATACACTTCTTTCCCGTTTACGCGCTCACAAGATTCTTTTACAGCTCGCATCTCAACTTCGGTAATTCCAGAAGGTATACAAACAACCATGCGTAATGCTGGGTTAAATAACTTTTTCTTTAAAGCTGGAATATTTTTGATAAATAGATTTATCATTTGCTCTGATGCATCAAAATCTGCAATAACACCGTCTTTAAGAGGGCGAATTGTTTTGATGTTTTCATGCGTTTTACCTTGCATCATGTTGGCCTCTTTACCAACGGCAATTATTTTTCCAGTTAGTCTGTCTCTAGCTACAATCGATGGACTATCGACAACAACTTTGTCATTGTGAATAATTAATGTGTTTGCAGTACCTAAATCAATGGCTATTTCTTCCGTAAGGAAATCAAAAAATCCCATGCGTTATTCTTGTATTTTGAGGTGTGTATTCTCTTAAATTTTTGGCTATACGTAAATGTAATAAATTATACGTTATTTCTTTGGTTATGGATGTTTATTCATAGATTTTTTTACAGATACCTTAAAACATCAGTATGTCTATCAAAAAAATATTTATGCAATTCAATTTTAGTGTTTAAAATGACGTGTTCCTGTAAATACCATTGAAACATTATTTTCGTCACAATAATTGATACTTAACTCATCTTTTATAGAACCACCAGGCTGAATAACAGAAACGATACCAGCATTGTCAGCAATTTCTACACAATCTGGAAAAGGAAAAAATGCATCACTAGCCATGACTGCCCCTTTTAAATTAAAATTAAAAGATTGCGCTTTGTGTATGGCTTGATTAAGAGCATCCACACGACTTGTTTGTCCAGTGCCACTAGCACATAACTGTTTATTTTTTACTAAAACAATAGTGTTAGATTTTGTATGCTTACAAATTTTTGAAGCAAAAATTAAATCTTCAATATCAGAGGTAGAAGGTGTAGTTTTAGTTACTGTTTTTAAATCTTCCTTAGAGTCTGTTTTAGCATCTCTTTCTTGAACTAGAGCCCCATTTAAGCAAGTTCTTACTGTAGTTTTTGGTAATTTGACATCATTTAAAATTAAAAGAATTCTATTTTTCTTTCCTTTTAAAACCTCTAAAGCATCATTACTAAACGATGGAGCAATAACTACTTCACAGAAGAGTTTGTGGATTTCCTCAGCAGTAGATTTATCAATTTCAGTATTAGAAATTAAAATACCACCAAAAGCCGAAACTGGATCACCAGCTAAAGCATCAGTATATGCTTGGTAGACAGTATCTCGTTGTGCAAAACCACAAGCATTGTTATGTTTTAATATGGCAAAAGTTGGAGCTTCACCTTTAAATTCCAAAATTAAATTTACAGCAGCATCAACATCTAAAAGATTATTATAGCTTAATTCTTTTCCATGAAGTTTGGTAAACATGGCATCAAAATCTCCAAAGAAAAACCCTTTTTGATGTGGGTTTTCGCCATAACGTAAAACTTTGCCATTATTTTCACTGATTTTTAAAACAGCTTGTTCGTTATTTTTATTGAAATAATTGAATATGGTCGAATCATAATGTGAAGACACATTAAAAGCTTTTGCTGCAAAATATTTTCTGTCGTAACCAGAAGTTTCTCCATTTTTAGAATTTAGGAGATCTAAAAATTCAGTGTAATCATCTACCGAAGACACACATGTGACATCTGCATAGTTTTTAGCTGCAGCTCTTATGAGAGAAATACCTCCAATATCAATTTTTTCTATAATATCTTGATTGCTAGCGCCAGAGGCTACTGTTTTTTCAAACGGATACAAATCAACTATGACCAAATCAATCTGCGGAATTTCAAATTCTTTTAACTCTGCTACATCGCCGTCATGATTTTGACGATTCAAAATTCCACCAAAAACTTTTGGATGCAAAGTTTTTACACGACCACCTAGGATCGAAGGATATGATGTAACATCTTCGACAGGTACAACAGAAATTCCTAAGTCATTTATATATTTTTCGGTACCTCCTGTTGAGTATATTGTTACACCAAGGGCGTTTAATTTTTTTACAATTGGTTCTAAACCATCCTTACTAAAAACAGATATTAGTGCCGATGAAATGGTTTTGTTGCTCATAATGTTTTATTGTGAAATTTTAAGGCATAAAAATACAGATTAGTTGAAATATACTAAGCTCAAAAAACTACTTTGTTTTAAGTTTTTTGTAACAAAAAATTGTTGATAACGTCTTATCTTTATCTCTCAAGAAAATCAACAGTTAAATGCTTGTATACTTACGCCTTTTTAAAGAAAGTTTTTCTTTTGCTTTAAACGCATTGAGGAATAATAAACTTCGAACATTTTTGTCACTTTTAGGAGTAACGGTAGGTATATTTTCAATTATTGCTGTCCTAGCTGCTGTAGATTCATTAAATCGAAATATTAAAGATAGTCTTGAGGGTATTGATGCCAATACAACTTATGTTACTCATTTTTCTTTTGGGCCATCTGATGTACCGAAATGGAAACGAGAAAATTTTGAATCAATGCAATATGATGATTTTAAGTTTATAAGCAAAAATATCCCTGATATCGATGCTTGTGCTTATGGTTGGTTTGGTGCTAGAGAGACGATTAGATATGAAAGCGAGGCTATGTCAAATGTAAATGTTAATCTATCAACTAATGGAATTTATAGAATTTCAAATCTTAATGTTGATAATGGTAGATTTTACAATGATGTGGAATCAATTTCTGGATCTCCTGTAATTGTGCTTGGTTATGAAATTGCTAAAGGTTTATTTGATAACCTAGATCCGATAGGTAGAAAAGTGAGAATTTATGGAAGAAAACTAACTGTAATTGGTACTCTTGAAAAAGTCGGTATAAGCACTGTAGGAGATTCTCCAGATGAGCAAGTTTTTTTACCAATAAATTATGTAAGAAAATTTAAAAGTACAAAAACAAAGAATCAATTTTTAGCAATTATTATTAAACCAAAAGAAAACATAGATCTCGATGCTTTTGAAAATACATTGAAACAAAAATTTAGAGTTTACAGAGGTTTAAAAGCAGGAGAGATAAATGATTTTTTTGTATCTAGATTTTCAGGGTTTGTTAGTATTCTAGATGCACTTATTGGAACATTAAATGGAATAGGTTGGGCTATTAGTCTATTTTCATTACTTGTTGGTGGTTTTGGTATAGCAAATATTATGTTTGTTAGTGTAAAAGAGCGAACTAATCTTATTGGAATACAAAAATCTTTAGGTGCAAAAAACAAATTTATATTATTTCAATTTTTATTTGAGGCTATAATTTTAGCCATTGTAGGAGGTTTAGTCGGTCTAGGTTTAGTTTGGATTATAATAATAATTGCAGATAATTTAGCAACAGATTTTAAATTTATTTTATCTGCAGGTAATATAATTTTGGGTTTTTCTTTATCTACGTTTATTGGTCTTGTCTCAGGATTGATTCCAGCGATTGCAGCTTCTCGATTAGATCCTGTTGAAGCTATTAGAACAGGAATGTAAAAACCAAAAACTAAATTTAACCAAGTAGCTTCGAAACTTTTTTACAAACAAACTCCAGAAAACGTTCATCAGCTTCTGTAAAAGGGTTAGCAGTATTAGAGTCAATATCTATCTGACCAAAATTCTCACCATTTACAAAGATAGGTATGACAATTTCTGCCTTTACTGTTATGCTACATGCGATGTAGTTGTCTTGAGCTTCTACATCTGGTACTACAAAGTTTTGATTACTTACAGCAACTTGCCCACAAATACCTTTCCCAAAAGGAATAATAGTATGATCTGTTGGCTCACCAACATAAGGTCCGAGCTTAAGTTCGTGTTTATCATCATTTTTAAAGTAAAACCCAACCCAATTGTAGTATTCTATATGCTTTTCTAAAAGTTCACATATTCGTAAAAGCTTCTCGTCAACTGTAGAAGTTACATCTGAAGTTATGTTGGTTATTTCGGATTTTAATTCTGTAAAAGTCATTCTTGTATAAAAATTTTGTCAAAAATATCTAAAAAGTGCTAGTTTCAAATTCTTAATTCGATAAATTTAACAGCACAATAACATATGTCCATCTTTGAGAGCATTACTTACAAAATATAAACTTGTTATTCGCTTTATCTTAACATTCGTTTTGGTTTATGGCGTCTTATCAATTGGTTATAAATTTTATTTAGATTTTTCTGAAGATTCAAAATATTACCCAGACTACATGACGCATTTGGTGGGTAAGCAAACAGAATCTGTCTTAACTGGTTTTGGATATAGAACAAGTGTCGTTCCAATGATTGAGGAGCCGTCTTTATTAGTTATTGTAAACCAAAAAAGTCTAGCAAGAATTATTGAAGGTTGTAATGGTATGAGTGTTGTTATATTATTCATTGCTTTTGTGGTGGCTTTTTCAGATGGGTTTAAAAAGACATTTTTATTTGTACTGGCTGGTAGCGTTTTAATCTATGCTGTTAATCTTATCAGAGTTGTACTGTTAACTGTCGGTTTATACCATTATCCGTGGCATAGCGAACTGATGCATGAGGTTATTTTCCCCCTTGCTATTTATGGAATGGTATTTCTTTTATGGATGTATTGGGTGAATCATTTTTCTAAAAAGTAAAATCCTCTAATGTCTAAAACAGCTCGATATATTATTGCATTTGTACTTTTAGTATTTCTTGTATTAGTAAGAGCTTATGAAGACGCTTTGTTTTATGACCCGTACCTGATATTTTTTGAGAACGATTATTTGTTTATTGATAGTCCAAGACGTGAATTCGCTAAATTGCTATTCTTTACGTTTTTACGATATCTAGTAAATTCATTGTTATCATTAGGAATTATTTATTGTGCTTTTAAGGACAAACAAATGATTAAATTTTCGGCTATAGTTTTTCTTGTTGGCTATATGTTTTTCATGATTCCATTCTTATACTTTGTGATTAATCCGCGTCAAGAAGATTACTATTTGTTTTTCAATGTGCGTCGCTTTTTAATTCAGCCGATTATTTTTTTATTGTTATTACCTGCCTTATACTACTTTAAATTAAAGCGTTAATGAAATTGTAAAAAACTTGCTGTAACCTAAAATTTAGTAATTTTGCAATGTGAAATATTTATTAACACATAAAATCTTTGCAGTTACACTTTCTGCCTTAGTATTGTTTTCAACGTTTTCTTTCACAGTTGAAAAACATTATTGTGGAAACACTTTAGTAGATGTTTCAGTATTTTCTGAAGTCAAAGGTTGCGACATGGAAATGAAGGCCACTTCAAAAAAGAAAACCTGTTGTAAAGACACGGTTGATGTTATTGAAGGTCAAGACGAATTAAATACTGTTTCGTTTGATGACTTGCTATTTTCAAAACAGTTACTTTTTTCGACTTATGGTTATGTTTCACTTTTTGAAAGTGTTCAAAAGCGAGTAATTCCTCATAAGGACTATTCACCGCCTGATATTATTTTTGATATTCAGCTCTTAGATGAAGTCTTTTTAATTTGATGTTTATTCTTTTTTAATAGAAAGATTAAGAAACAATATTGTTTCAAATTATAACATCAAAACAATTTAAATGAAAACATATATTTTATACTGTGCTATAATATTGGCTAATATAACACATGCTCAAGATAAGTTAGAGGGCGTAATTTTGGAGACTTTAGATAACAAAGAAATAACGCTTGCAGGTGCCAATGTTTTTTGGTTAAATACAAGTGTAGGCACAATAACAGACGAGAATGGTGTCTTCTCGATTGATTATCAGCCGACATACACAAAACTTGTAATTAGTTATGTTGGTTTTAAAACAGATACTCTTAATATTACATCTAATACATTGATTCGTCATGTTTTAAAATCTACATCGAGTTTAGATGAAATAACCATAACTTCTCGTAAAAAAGCAACTGCAAAATCGTACTTAAAAGCAACTAATACATTTACCGTTAGTAGCGATGAATTACTCAAAGCAGCTTGTTGTAATTTGTCGGAGAGTTTTGAAACCAATCCGTCAATAGATGTCAATTTTGCCGATGCCGTTTCTGGTACAAAACAGATTAAAATGCTGGGACTTAAATCGCCTTACATATTAATAGCAACTGAAAATATACCGAGTATTAGAGGTGCGGCTCAAGCTTATGGATTAAGTTTTATTCCTGGGACTTGGGTACAAAGCATTCAGGTGACAAAAGGTGCAGGAAGTGTAATTAATGGGTATGAAAGTATTGCTGGGCAAATCAATGCAGAGCTTGTAAAACCTACTATAGACAATCAGTTTTTTGTAAATACTTATGCAAACGCTAGTGGACGATTAGAACTCAATACACATCTTAATAAAAAAATATCTGAGAAATGGAGTACAGGTTTGTATCTGCATGGTAATGTGCGAAATCAAGAATTTGATAAAAATGAAGATTCATTTTTAGACGTACCTCTAAAACAGCAAATCAATGTCATGAACAGGTGGCAATATACCAATGGCGAAAAAGGGATTGTAAGTTTTATAAATCTTAGATATCTCAATGACGAAACCCAATCAGGTCAAATCAATTTTAATCCAGATACAGATAGAGGCACCTCAAACGCATGGGGAAGCGAAATCAA
Organism: uncultured Winogradskyella sp.; assembly: GCA_905480385.1. Classification (GTDB taxonomy): domain Bacteria; phylum Bacteroidota; class Bacteroidia; order Flavobacteriales; family Flavobacteriaceae; genus Winogradskyella. The sequence goes on along the minus strand of CAJQQC010000064.1, from coordinate 3,149 downwards.
TACCGAGCGTTTTGAAATTAATACCAAACTAGGTTATGTAAATCCTGAAATCCCTTATCAGAGTTTAGGGTTCCAAACCTCTTACAGTTATCATAAGCAAGACTCTTATTTTGGACTAAACACTTATGATATTACACATAGCAGCTTTTATTCTAACTTAGTATATAATAGTATTATTTCTGACTCGCGTCATAAGATTAAAACAGGTGTGAGTTTTACACTAGACGATTACGATGAGGTCGTAAATACAGATGTTTACAAGCGTATCGAGAATTCCTTTGGTGGCTTTTTTGAATACTCTTATGATAATTTGGATAAGTTAACACTCACAGCAGGTGTGAGGGCTGACCAGCATAATCGATTTGGGTTTTTTGTCACACCACGATTGCACTTGCGTTACACACCTTGGGAGAAATCGGCAATACGATTATCTGCAGGTCGTGGCATAAGAAGTGCTAATATTTTTGCTGAAAATCAAAATTTATTCTCTAGTTCAAGGCAAATTAATATTGTTAATGCTAACGGAAAAATTTATGGATTAGACCCAGAAATTGCATGGAATTATGGGGTAAGTTATTTGCAAGGTTTTAATTTGTTTGAAAGAAAAGGTGATATCACGTTTGATTATTACCGTACAGATTTTCAAAATCAGGTAGTGGTTGATTGGGAGAATCCGTTTGAAATTAACTTCTATAATTTAGGTGGTAAGAGCTTTGCCAATAGCTTCCAAGTTGAGGTGAATTATAATGCTTTCGAAAATTTTGACTTAAGAACTGCATACAAATATTACGATGTGCAAACCGATTATAATTCTGGGCGTTTACAAAGACCTTTGACACCACGACACCGTTTTTTTGCCAATGCAGCTTATGAAACCAATACAAAAGAAAATGGAAGCCAATGGAAATTTGATGCGACTTATAATTGGTTAAGTGAGCAGCGTTTCCCAAATACAAGTTTGAGCGCACCGCAGTTTCAATTACCGGAAGAAACCCCAACGATTGGCACGTTAAATTTACAGGTCACTAAAGTATTTTCGCCTAAATTTGAAGTTTATGTTGGTGGTGAAAATGTGACTAACGTCAGGCAACCAAATCCAATTATTAGTGCCAATAACCCATTTGGTTCAAATTTTGATAGTAACTTTGTGTATGGTCCCATTTTTGGAAGCATGTATTATGCAGGCCTACGCTTTAAAATAAAATAACATGAAAAAATTAATAACACTTGCAGTTATGCTGATGGGAATCGTAGCATTCTCACAAAATAAAAATGCTAAGCAAAGCATTGAAGTTGATGGCGTATGTGGTATGTGCAAAGCACGTATCGAAAAAGCTGCCATTAGAACAAAAGGTGTAAAATCTGCCGTTTGGGATTTGAAAACACACGAATTAAAACTCATTTTTGATGAGAGTAAAACCAATGTAGAAACTATTTCTAAAAAGTTGGCAGCTGTTGGTCATGATACTAAATTGATTAAAGCAACAGAAGAGGCATATAAATCTGTAGATCCTTGTTGTAAGTATCGTGACGCAGATGTTGTAAAAGCACATAATTAATAAAAAAAGCCAGAATTTAAATTCTGGCTTTTTGATTTAAATACTTGATATTTTGATAATGTTTAATGAAATTTCATAAAAAAGCCCTTGACTCTACAGTAAGGGCTTTTTAATTTGTTTATTGCGTCTTGACTTACATCATGCCTGGCATTCCGCCGCCGCCCATTGGAGGCATAGCAGGTGCATCTTCTTTAATGTCTACCAAAGCACACTCCGTGGTTAGAATCATACCAGCTACAGAAGCTGCATTTTCTAGGGCAATACGTGTTACTTTTTTAGGGTCAATGATACCTGCTTTAAGCATATCTACATAAGCTACAGACTTGGCATCGTAACCAAAATCTTTTTTACCGTCTAATACTTTATTGATAACTACTGAGCCTTCACCACCAGCATTTTCTACAATAGTACGTAAAGGCGACTCAATGGCTTTGTTTACAATTTGAACACCAGTTGTTTCATCTAAGTTATCTGTTGTGATTTTTTCTAATGTCTTTTTAGCTCTAACTAAAGCAACACCGCCACCAGCAACAATACCTTCTTCTACAGCAGCACGTGTAGCATGTAAAGCATCATCAACACGGTCCTTCTTTTCTTTCATTTCTACTTCAGAGGCAGCACCTACATAAAGTACAGCAACACCACCAGCTAATTTAGCCAAGCGTTCTTGTAATTTTTCTCTATCGTAATCAGATGTTGTTGTTTCAATCTGTGCTTTGATTTGGTTAACTCTAGCTTTGATATCCACAGCTTTACCTTCGCCATTTACAATAGTTGTATTGTCTTTGTCAATGGTTACAGTTTCAGCAGTACCTAACATACTTAAATCTGCATTCTCAAGAGAAAAACCTCTTTCCTCAGAGATAACAACACCACCTGTCAGGATAGCGATATCTTCTAGCATTGCTTTTCGTCTATCCCCAAAACCAGGAGCTTTTACAGCAGCAATTTTAAGACCGCCACGTAATTTGTTAACTACCAAAGTAGCTAAAGCTTGACCTTCTACATCTTCTGCGATAATTAATAATGGACGTCCAGATTGTGCAACTGGCTCCAATATTGGAAGTATTTCTTGTAAGTTAGAAATCTTCTTATCAAACAATAAAATGTATGGATTTTCTAAATCGGCAATCATTTTATCTGCGTCAGTTACGAAGTAAGGCGATAAATAACCTCTGTCAAACTGCATACCTTCAACAACATCTACGTATGTTTCCATACCTTTTGCTTCCTCAACAGTAATCACACCTTCTTTTCCAACTTTTCCAAAAGCTTTAGCAATTAAATCGCCAATAGTATCATCATTGTTTGCAGATATAGCAGCAACTTGTTTAATCTTGTCAGAATCACTTCCTACTTTTTGAGATTGTTTATCTAAGTCTTTTACAATAGACTCAACAGCTTTGTCAATACCGCGTTTTAAATCCATTGGATTGGCACCAGCAGCAACATTTTTAAGACCTTCTTTTACAATAGCTTGAGCTAAAACTGTGGCGGTAGTAGTACCATCACCAGCAAGGTCATTGGTTTTAGAAGCTACTTCTTTAACCATTTGTGCACCCATGTTTTCAAGCTCATTTTCGAGCTCAA
>CAJQQC010000063.1 GCA_905480385.1 uncultured Winogradskyella sp. | reverse complement strand
AAACACCAAACATGGACTTCGTCTTCATAAACGATTATTTAAGGGTGCAAGAATGGGTTTCCAAAACGGAAACTTTCAGTTCATTGGAAGATACAACAGTGGTCCATTCAATTTCAATGTTTCAAAAAACGGATTTAGTACATCCCTAAAAAACAAACGAGGTTCCTATAAAATCTTTAAACCCAATTATTCCAGTTTCAAATTAGGAGGTGTTCAAGTTAGAGGGAAAAACGCTGCTACGTTTCAAATGATCTACATGTTGATCATTCTCTTTGTTAATTTCATTAAAGTAATTTGGCACATTTTCATCTCTATTTTGTGGTTTGGTTTCTTGTCAATAAAATGGATTGTAGATTTTACGATTGGATTTTTCAAAGGTGTTAGAGAAGTTAACTAAAGTCACTGGTAACTTAAGAGATCTACACAATATGACTTACTTTAAAAATTAACATCTTAACCATGCACATTTGTTTGCAATTTGCAAACAAATGTGATAAAAAGAACAAATATTGGACAATATTGACAAAAATCTAATGATGCATAAACATGGAGTTGTCTTAAGTATGAGGTGGGTATTTATGAATAATAAAAGATTAAAAGGAAATTAATAATTAATTAACTGTTCAATATCAGTTATTTACATTTAATATAATTCACAAAAAAACCACCCTGAAATAGGATGGTTTCTGTGGTCCCACGAGGACTCGAACCTCGGACCACCTGATTATGAGTCAGGTGCTCTAACCAACTGAGCTATAGGACCTGAAGGCTATGCCAACACTCTTCACAAGTAAAGAGTGTGTAATATTACTATATATTTTAATACTCTACAAGAAAATTAATTTAATTTAATCGTCAATATCTTGACACAACTCAATAAGTACGCCATTTGTAGATTTTGGATGTAAAAAAGCAATTAACTTATTATCAGCACCTTTTTTGGATTTTTCATGTATCATTTTAAAGCCTTCTCCTTTTAGCCTTTCAATTTCAGATACGATATCTTTTACCGCAAAAGCGATATGATGAATGCCTTCTCCTTTCTTTTCAATAAATTTTGCAATTGGACTATCTTTAGATGTGGCTTGTAACAATTCAATCTTATTAGGGCCACATTTAAAAAATGAAGTTATAACACCTTCACTTTCTAAACTTTCAGTTTTATAATGCTCTTTTCCAAATAATGCCGAAAATAAGTGATTTGAATTTTCAATATCCTTTACGGCAATACCTATATGTTCTATTTTTTTCATTATGGCTTTAATTTTGTAGTGTAAAAATACTATAATACTTAAATAACATCTACTTTTGCAAAATGGAAAGTAATAGACAAAAAAAGATAGCAGGAATTCTTCAACAAGATTTAGTAGACGTATTGCAACGTGCTGCCTCTGATGGCGGAATGAAGGGCGTCATTATCTCAGTAACTAAAGTTAGTGTTACCGTAGATTTGTCTATTGCAAAAGTGTACTTAAGTATTTTCCCTAATAAAGAGGCTGGAGAATTACTCAAAGGGATACGATCTAACACACCATTGATTAGACATGAGTTAGCGCAACGCACACGTCACCAATTAAGACGTATGCCAACATTAGAGTTTTTTATTGACGATTCGTTAGAATATATAGATAATATTGAACGCTCACTTAAGGGCGAAGAAGACCCAATCAAAGACGAAGATTTACTAGGTCGAAGAAAAAAATCATAACTCTTTTCTAAATGTATTGCCTCACAGTCTATTTACACTAATTTTATACCTAGACAAAAGAGTTAATGAATACATCTTTTTACATCGCCAAGCGGTATTTGTTTTCTAAAAGCAGTAATAATGCTATAAATATTATGAGCTTTATTGCCTCAGGCGGAGTCATTGTAGCTTCAGCGGCATTACTAATTGTACTTTCTATATTTGCAGGACTAAAAGAATATAGTCTAGATTTTTCAAATTTTACAGACCCAGATTTAAAGATTTTACCTCTTAAAGGGAAGTCATTTTCACTTTCTGAAAACGACTTAAACATCTTAAATTCTATTGATGGTGTTGACGTAACTTCTAAAATAATTGAAGAACGGATTGTTATTAAATCCGAAAACAAAAATTTAATCGCAACATTAAAAGGCGTTGATGAAAATTACCAATCTGTTACTCAAATAGAAAGTATGGTGTCACAAGGCAGTTGGTTTACTCAAGGAAATAACGACGTAGTTGCTGGTATGGGAGTTTCAAATAACTTGTCTTTTGGAGTATTTAATTTTTTAAAACCATTAACGATATACATTCCGAAACCAGGAAAAGGTCAGGGCAGTAGTCTAAAAAGTTATTTCAATTCTGAAGTCGTTACAAATGTTGGGTTATTTAGTGTGAACGAAAATTTAGATAACGAATATATTTTTTCTGATATCGAAATGGCGCGCAGACTTCTTAATTATGAATCTCAACAAATTTCGGCCTTAGAATTTAAATTAAAACCAAGTGCAGACGAGGATGACATTAGAGATGCTATTAAAGCTAATTTCCCTAATAAATTTCTTATAAAAAATAGAGAACAGCTTAACGATGCCTTGTTTAAAATGCTTAATACAGAGAATTTGGCAGTGTACTTAATTTTTACTCTAGTCATAATTATAGCCTTGTTCAACGTTATTGGCGCTATAATAATGATGATTTTAGATCGGAAAAAATCATTAAATACGCTCTTTAATTTAGGAGCCGAACCAAAAATGATTAAAGCTATTTTCTTTTTACAAGGGACATTGATGACTATTCTTAGTGGAATAGCAGGTATTGTAATTGGGTTAATCATTATTTTCACTCAGTTGCAGTTTGAGTGGATTATGCTAACCTCAGATTTTCCTTATCCAGTAAATCTTAAGCTTTCAGATGTGATTATCGTGATAGGCACTATTTTTGGGTTAGGAATAATAGCTTCAAAGTTAGCTTCTCAACGTATCACAAAAGATTTGATTAAAACAGTCGCTTAGGCAAATTGATGGTCACCAAATTTTTCTAGAGCTTCATTAAAAGCTGCAAAAACATCTTCTGAAGCATCGCTTGTTACCATTTTCATTCGGTGAGGTTTAAAATCAGGAATACCTTTAAAATAATTAGTATAGTGGCGTCGAGTTTCAAATACACCTAGAAGTTCACCTTTCCAATCGATAGACATTTGTAAGTGACGTCGAGCAGCTTCAACACGTTCTTGCATAGTGATTGGACGGTAATGCTCACCTGTTTCAAAAAAGTGTTTTACTTGTTTAAAAAACCATGGATTGCCTATTGTTGCACGGCCTATCATAGCACCATCTAAACCATAGTCATCACGCATTTTTACAGCCATTTCCGGTGTGTTAACATCACCATTTCCAAATACAGGAATATGCATTCGGGGATTGTTTTTCACTTCAGCAATAGGTTTCCAGTCGGCATTACCTTTATACATTTGTGCACGTGTACGTCCGTGAATAGCGATGGATTTTATACCAACATCCTGTAAACGTTCGGCAACCTCAACAATTTTGATAGAATCATGGTCCCAACCTAATCGTGTTTTAACGGTTACTGGTAAATTGGTACGTTTTACCATCTCGGCCGTCAATTTTTCCATTAAGCAAATATCCTTAAGAATACCAGCACCAGCACCTTTACTTACTACTTTCTTTACAGGACAACCAAAGTTGATATCTATAATATCGGGTTTTGATTTCTCGACAATGTCAATGGTTTGTAGCATACTCTCGATGTTAGCACCAAAAATTTGAATACCCACAGGACGCTCTTTTTCATAGATATCAAGTTTCATAACACTTTTTGCAGCATTACGAATTAAACCTTCACTAGAAACAAATTCGGTATAAACGACATCAGCGCCTTGCTCTTTACACAACGCACGAAAGGGAGGATCACTTACATCTTCCATGGGTGCTAGAAGCAATGGAAATTCGCCTAATTCTATGTCTCCTATTTTTACCAAACGCTTTTATTTTGATGCAAAGTTATACTTTTTTGTAGTATTTGCTGTTAATTATGAAAACCCCATAAAACCCTAAAAATAATTCACCAATTGTACCAAATATAAAACCTGATGTTGGTATGCCGTCAACACCCACACTCAACAACCTACCAAAGCCCAGACCCAACATAAAAGTAATATTGCTTATCAGTGCAACTTTTAAATAATAGGTTTTAAAAATTCCAAGAACCCAAATAGCAGTAAAGGCTAAATACAACCCCATTACAGCTTTGTAAAAGTTGTACTCATCAATAGTTTTAGGGAATAATTCAAGTTCTACATCAGGAAAGAAACCATAGACAATAGAAATAGGGACAACAATTAATGTTGATAGAACTAAGTGTATTTTGGTGATAATTTGTTGTTTTCTTTTTAGCATAATAGCTTAAAACTTAACCCTTGTATCAATAATAGAGTCGCCACGTTTGATAGTTATAGCAGCCTCATTACCTTTCTCAAACAAAGACAATGCGCGCATGTAACTCATCATATCCGTAACGTTACTATCGCCTAATTTAATAACGATATCACCTTTTTGTAAGCCAGCAGCAAAAGCAGGTGTTTCTTCGCGCATACCATCGATACGCATTCCTTTTCCATCGAATAAATAGTCGGGTACGACGCCTAAACCAACTTTAAACCGAGGTGTTTCTTCACTCTCGTTTTTTGTTTTTCTAAAGGCTAATTCGCCGTTATCATCAAGGTCTACGATAATGTCAAATATGTAATCCGAAATTAAATTCATCCCATCATAATTTAGCTTTTCAGAGTCGTCGCTAGGTTTGTGATAGTCTTCGTGTTGGCCAGTAAAAAAGTGTAGTACCGGTATGTCAATTAAGTAGAAAGATGTATGGTCACTTGGGCCAACGCCGCTTTCATTTTGTATAAGTTTAAATTTTTCGTTGTTTGCTTTTAGTGTTTGTTTGAACATCGGCGAAGTACCAACACCATATACGGCTAATGTACTATCGGCTTTCATACGACCAATCATATCCATATTAATCATATAGTTCATAGATTTAGCATCAATAGTTGGGTTTTTAGAGAAATAATTAGAACCTAATAAACCCATTTCTTCGCCAGAAAATGCCATGAATAAATAGTTGTTTTTGTCCTTAATTTTAGATTGTTCGTTTTTAATCTTTAGCCGAGTTGCAATGTCAAGTAATACAGCAACGCCACTAGCATTATCATCAGCACCGTTGTGAATAGCTTTATCCTTTTCTCGATATAAAGAGCCTTCGCCACCATAACCTAAATGATCGTAATGCGCACCAATAACAATAGTTGTTTTTGCGTTATTATTTATATATCCAATAACATTTCTTCCAGTGATAGTACTATCGGCATTAGTTGTAAATTCAACTTCCTTGTGAGGGTCGGTTTTTGGTTTAAAGTAATAAGATTGTATGTAACCATCAGATCCTTTTGGTTCTAAACCGATATTCTGAAAACGATTTACCAAATAATCAGCCGCTATTTTTTCACCTTCTGTTCCTGTTTGTCTGCCTTCTAATTTATCATTTGCCAAATAGGCAACATCTTCTTTTATCTCATTTTTGTAAGCGGTAGTTTTTTTACAACCAAAAAGTGTTACACTTACAATAGCTAAAAACACTAACTTTTTCATCTGTTTATATTACTTTTACACAAAATTAGGCATTAAATACCACTTTTTATAATTCGTTGTTATGAAGAAATATCTTATTATTTTATTTGTTTGTGTTGCTTTTGCGTCTTGTAAGAATGAAACTACGAAAGCTACAGAAGTTGAAATTGGAACTACAGTCAAAGAGGCTCAAGATACTTTAATCTATCCAGAAGAAGTTCATTTCAAATCTATTCGTCAAGTGACTTTTGGGGGTGATAACGCTGAAGCGTATTGGAGTTTTGATGATAAACAATTGGTGTTTCAGTCAAACAATGCAGAATGGAATGTTGGTTGTGACCAAATGTTTTTAATGAATGCTGATGAAACATTCAAGGACAAAGTACCACCGATGATTAGTACAGGAAAAGGACGAACAACTTGTGCATATTTTTTACCAGACAACAAACATATAATATATGCTTCAACACACCTAAAACAAGACGAGTGTCCTGATACACCTTTACGTAAAAACGGAAAGTATATTTGGCCAATCTACGATAGCTACGATATTTTTGTTGCTGATTTAGAAGGTAATATTGTTAAGCAATTAACTAACGAAATTGGTTATGATGCAGAACCAACAGTGTCTCCAAAAGGTGATAAAATTGTATTCACATCAACTAGAAGTGGAGATTTGGAATTATATACTATGAATATTGATGGTAGTGATGTAAAACAAATCACAAATGAATTGGGATACGATGGTGGGGCATTCTTTTCTCCAGATGGCAGTCAGTTGATTTTTCGTTCGTCAAGGCCAAAAACTGAAAAAGAAATTAAAGAATACAAAGATTTATTAGCTGAAGGTTTAGTAGAACCAACAGAAATGGAATTGTACATCTGTAACGCCGATGGAAGTAATTTACGTCAGCTAACCGATTTAGGAAATGCCAATTGGAGTCCATTCTTCTTACCCTCAGGAGATAAGGTATTGTTCTCTTCAAATTTTGAAGCAGACCGTGGTTTTCCTTTCAATTTATATATGATTGATACCGACGGAAAAAATTTAAAGCGTATCACGCATGGAGAAACCTTTGATGCTTTCCCAGTGTTTTCTAATGACGGAAAATATTTAGCGTTTTCTTCTAATCGAAATAACGGTGGTGGTAGAGACACTAATCTTTTTATTGCCGAGTGGCAAGACTAGACTAATTATTGTAAATCTTTAATTCTGTCACGCTCTTCGGCATCTGTAGTTCGCTCGTTGGTGCTTAACCCTGTATTACCAAACTTATAGCGAAAGCCTAGTTTTACAAAACGGTTATCTACATCTATGTTTTGTCTACTAGACTGGTTAAGATATCGAACGGACCTTTTTTCGTCTTGAAAATTAAATAAATCCTCAAAAGACAATGAAATCACCCCCTTTTTATTTAAGATACTTTTGGTTAAACTGAGTCCAGTGACTAACCGATCCTCTATAGTTTGCAAGGCATAAAGATTTTTACCTACCCAAGCTAGGGACAAATTTAGATTTAAACTATTATCCTCTAAAAGTGTCATATTGTTAGCCATTTCAGTATAGTTAGACCAACGACTCAAATCTATAAAGTCATTACCAAAGCTGGTTTCTTCTGTAATATTGTAGAAAGAAGTTGCGAAATAAATATTCCAATCATTAGTAATATCTATGTCAAATAAGAAATCAAATCCAAAATCTACAGTTTTATCAAAATTAACAGGCGTGTAAGCTAAAATATTTGTAGTGTTATCTTGGCGCGGAATTTCGTTAATAGCACCATCATAATTCATATAATAGGCCTCAATGGTAAAATGCTCTAGAAAGTTTGTGCCGACAACAAAATGGTCTAGAAATGTTGGTTGTAGCGCAGGGTTTCCAACGACAACAATATTTTCATTTAAGAAAAATGTAAAAGGATTTAATAAAGTGTAATTTGGTCTTGTTATACTTCTCTTATAGTTTCCGTAGAGACTAAAATTGTCTGAAAAACTATGGGAAATACTAGCATTTGGGAACCATTTAAAATAATCTTGTGTGTTGGTTTGATTTAAGGTTGGCGAAAAGCCATCAACATTGGTTTGCTCAGCTCTTAAGCCGATAATTAAATCCCAATTTTCCCAAGATTTACTATAATTAGCATAAGCCGCTATAACTTTTTCATCATAATCAAAAGCATTACTATTTGCTATATTTATAACCTCAACGCCGTTGATAATTTCTCGTAATGTAATATCACTATCAGTATTAACATTAGAAAATTTTACACCTGTATCAAACGACGAGGTTTCATTAATGGGTAGGCTATAATCTGCTTTTGCCGTGTAGATATTAGTGTCTTGATTAGCTAAGGTGTTAAACTCAGAATTATTTCCGGTGAGATTATTTTGAAATACATTTTGGTCACGATTGTAATTATATGAAGTGTAATGCCCATTAAACGACAAAGCACTTCCGTTATCAAATTCAGTTCTTAGACCTAAGTCTGTGCCAATATTTAATTTATCATCGCGTGACAAATTATTTGAGGTAAAGCTTTCTAAAAAGTTAGAATTTGAGTCAGTAATACTGGTGTTGTTTAAGACTCTGTATTTAAAATACGGTGTAAACAAAGCGGTCGAGGTAAGACTCAATGCTGTCTTTTCACTTAAATAATAATCAAAACTTAGATTAATATTGTGTGCTTCAGATTTTGTATTACGGTCTATATCAGAATTCCATATTTGGTCAATATTTCCATTAGGATCAAAATAGTTAATACTATTTTCTTGTTCTCTATTAATCTTTTGATTTGTATAGCTATAATTAATATTTAAGTTGACTTTATTATTCTTAAAATAATGACTTGTGGCACCATTATATCTAGGAAAAACACCTTGAGTATAGCTTGAAGAAACATTCCCACGATAACCAGTCACAAGGTTTTTACTCATAATTATATTAACGACAGAGCCACTATCTGCATCATAACTTGCAGGTGGATTTGTAATAACCTCAACAGATTTTATGCTGTTTGCAGGCGCACTTTCAAGTAGCTGAATCAACTCGTCCGAAGTCAATTGGACACGTCGATTATTTATAAAAACGGTAGCAGGGTCACTTTTGATATTAATATTTCCTTCTGACACTATAATTCCCGGAGTACTTTTTAAAACCTGAAGCGTAGAGCCTTCGGTTAATGCAGTGTTTTCAATATTAAAGGTTAAACGATCTGGTTTACGTGAAATGGTTGGACGTTTTGCGGTAATAGTAACAGTATCTAAAGTTTCAGAATCTACTTTAAGGACTATGGTTTCAAGGATTACATCGTTACTTATAGTAATGATTTTATCAATGCTCTTAAAACCGATAAAACTCATTTTTAAGGTGTATTTGCCCTCGGAAAGTGAAGATATTTCAAAAACACCATTATCGTCTGTACTTGTGCCTTTTAGAAAAGTTTCAGAATCCGTTTCAAAGAGAGTAACATTAACAAAAGAGACAGGTTTTTGCTGCTCATCAATAATTTTACCCGTTAAGGTAAATCCTTGTGAAAAGCCAAATACGCTGAACGCTAAAAGTACAGCAGAAATTAGGGGCTTTAATCTGATTGACATTATAGTTAGTTCTAGAGCACAATATATAAATAGTTTTTTAAATGCAATTACGGTAAAACCACACTTAACTCTTATTTTCTTCTAACTTTTGGTAGGTTAGAGGATTATAAAACGATTATATTTGCAAATCAAAATTGCATTTAGAAAGAGAGTTACATGAAGAATATTAGAAACTTCTGCATCATTGCGCACATTGACCATGGTAAAAGCACACTAGCTGATAGGCTTTTGGATTACACAGGCTCAGTAACCGCAAGAGAAAAGCAAGACCAGCTCTTGGATAGTATGGATTTGGAGCGGGAACGTGGGATTACGATTAAGTCACACGCCATTCAAATGGACTATGAGTATGAAGGAGAAAAATATGTTTTGAACCTCATTGATACACCTGGACATGTAGATTTTTCTTACGAAGTGTCACGTTCTATTGCTGCTTGTGAAGGGGCTTTACTCATTGTAGATGCAGCACAAAGCATACAAGCACAAACAATCTCTAATTTATATTTAGCATTAGAGAATGATTTAGAGATTATTCCAGTATTAAATAAGGTCGATTTACCAAGCGCTAATCCCGAAGAAGTTACTGACGACATTGTAGACTTATTAGGCTGTGACCCCGAAGAAGTAATTCACGCCAGTGGAAAAACAGGTTTTGGTGTTGACGATATACTAAAAGCCATCATAGAACGGGTTCCTGCACCAAAAGGTGATCCAGAGGCGCCGTTGCAAGCTTTAATTTTTGATTCGGTTTACAATACTTTTAGAGGAATTGAAACTTACTTTAGAGTTTTTAATGGCGAAATAAAAAAGGGGCAGAAAATCAAATTTGTTGCTACAGATAAAGAATATTTTGCTGATGAAGTTGGGACTTTAAAATTGAATCAAATTCCAAAACAAAGTGTTAAGGCTGGTGATGTAGGGTATTTAATTACAGGAATTAAAACAGCCAAGGAAGTTAAAGTGGGAGATACTATTACCGATTTTGCAAAACCAACAACAAATATTGTTGAAGGATTTGAAGATGTAAAGCCAATGGTATTTGCAGGTATTTATCCTGTTGACACTGAAGATTATGAGGAGCTTCGTAACTCTATGGAAAAACTGCAGCTTAATGATGCATCTTTAGTATTTCAACCAGAAAGTTCTGCAGCATTAGGTTTTGGTTTTCGATGTGGCTTCTTAGGGATGTTACACATGGAAATTATCCAAGAACGATTGGAGCGTGAGTTTGATATGACGGTCATAACAACAGTACCTAACGTATCATATCATGCCTACACCAATAAAGAACCGGACGTACCTTTTATAGTTAACAACCCAAGTGATTTACCTGAAGTTACAACTGTAAATCGCGTTGAGGAACCTTACATAAAGGCTACTATAATTACTAAATCAGATTTTGTCGGAAACGTGATGAGTTTGTGTATCGAAAAGCGAGGGATGATTATAAATCAAACTTATTTAACAACGGAGCGCGTAGAGCTTATTTTTGAAATGCCACTAGCGGAAATTGTATTTGATTTTTACGATAGATTAAAGACGGTTTCTAAAGGATATGCTTCTTTTGATTATTCTCCAATTGGGATGAAGGTCTCAAAATTAGTACGTTTAGATGTACTGTTAAATTCTCAACCAGTAGATGCGCTTTCTGCATTAATTCACGCAGATAACGCACATAACATTGGTAAAAAAATGTGCGAGAAATTGAAGGAATTAATCCCGAGACAACAGTTCGATATTCCAATTCAAGCAGCAATTGGTGCAAAAATTATTGCACGAGAAACTGTAAAAGCACTTCGTAAAGATGTAACTGCAAAATGTTATGGTGGCGACATTTCTCGTAAGCGTAAACTTTTAGAAAAGCAGAAAAAAGGTAAAAAGCGTATGCGTCAAGTTGGTAATGTAGAAATACCACAACAAGCATTTATGGCTGTTTTAAAGTTGAATGATTAAAATGAAATTGAGAATTTTAGGGATTATTATTTTTGCCTTAGGAGTCATTCCATACTTCTTTGGGCTGCTCTCAAATTATAATGTTGATTTTATTTATGGAATTCTTTCTGCAATTGGTCTTGGATTAGCTCTTGGCCTTTTTTCAAAAAAGAAAACCTCTTAAGTACAATTTTTTTATAGAGAATTATTAAGTTACTTTGTCATTTCAAGCATTGTCGAGAAACCTCATTATTTTTTCAAATACCACAACTAAAATTGACATTTCAGTAGTACTCTAAAATGAATTTATCATATTGGGAAATAAAATCTTGGCTAACCAATGTCAACTTCACGATTGTTGGAAGCGGAATTGTTGGTCTCAATTGCGCCATACAACTAAAAAACCGTTTTCCAGAAGCTAAAATTTTAATCTTAGAAAAAGGTATTTTGCCACAAGGTGCAAGCACAAAAAACGCTGGGTTTGCTTGTTTTGGAAGTTTAAGTGAGCTTATTGAAGATCTAAAAACACATTCTGAGAAAGAGGTTTTTAATTTGGTTAAGCAACGTGTCAAAGGGCTGCGTTTGTTAAGACAAACTCTAGGAGATGATAATATCGATTACCAAGAATTTGGTGGTTACGAATTGTTTACCAAAGCAGATGAAGCACTTTACGAGGAATGCTTACAGCAAAGAGGCGCTATAAATCAGTTGCTCAAACCAATTTTTAATGCGGATGTTTTCAGCTTAAAAGAAGGTGGTTTTGGGTTTCAAAATATACAGCCAAAACAAGGATTCAATAAATTTGAAGGTCAGATTGATACTAGCAAAATGATGGACTCAATTATTAATATGGCATTACAAAAAGGCATCAAAATCTTAAATGCCACAACTGTAGATAGCTTTTCTGAGGATACAGACTCAGTAAAGGTAAAGACCAATCGCTTTGAGTTTTCAACAAACAAATTATTGATTGCCACCAACGGTTTTGCTTCTAAATTATTGGACAAAAATTTAAATCTCGATTATCGAGTAAAACCTGCAAGAGCTCAAGTTTTGATTACTGAGCCAATTAAAGATTTAAAAATTAAAGGCACATTTCATTTAGAAAAAGGGTACTATTATTTTAGGAATATTGATAACCGCATTCTTTTTGGAGGTGGACGAAACCTTGATTTTAAAACAGAAGAAACTACAGAATTAGTACAAACCGAACTTGTGAAGAACAAACTTGAAGAACTTTTAAAAACTACAATTCTACCAAAGCAAGACATAAAAGTTGACCAGTATTGGTCAGGAATTATGGGTGTTGGCTCTCAAAAAAAGCCAATTGTAAAACAATTAAGTAACAACGTATTCTGTGGTGTAAGACTCGGCGGAATGGGAGTCGCTATTGGAAGTTTAGTTGGTAAAGAATTAGCAGATTTAATCTAGTTATGCATTTAAAGGAGAAATTACACAAGCAATGTCAAGATGCCCTAAATCAACGCTTAGAAGTTATTAAAAGCACAATTTCTGACATTCAAAACTCCTTACAATCTGAAACAAAAAGTACAGCAGGAGATAAGCATGAAACAGGCCGAGCAATGCTTCAGTTAGAACGTGAAAAAGCAGGGAATCAATTAGCGGAGCTACAAAAGCAAATAGGAATACTTCATAAAATAAATCCCGAAATGTCCTATAGTAAAGTCGCATTAGGAAGTCTAGTAAAAACTACGGTTTCCAATTATTTTATTGGTGTGAGCGTTGGCGAAATTACAATAGAAAATGAAACTTTTTATGCGATTTCATTATCGACACCAATAGGGCAGTTATTAGTTTCAAAAGGAGTAGGAGATAATATTCAATTTAGAATGCAAAAATTTACTATAACTGATATTTTGTAAAACCAATATCAGTTTTTTGTTTTGATGTTTTGTATCGTAGTCTTATCAATTATTGTTTTAACTTCACGTTAGAATTATTAATAATGAAAAGACTATTAACGTCATCTCTATTTTTAATTGTTTTTGCATTTAGTTTTGCTCAAAACTCATCCATAGATTTTGAGATTAAAAACCTAGGGATTACTGTCGATGGTTTTTTCAAAAACTTTACTGTAATTACAAAGTTCGATGATTCTGATAATCTCATAGACTTTAGTAGTGAGATAAAGGCCAAGTCCATAGAAACAGGAATAGATAGTCGTGATGAGCACCTTTTAGAAGAAGATTATTTTCACACTTTAAAATATCCACTAATCACATTAGATGTCGCGGAATTGTATAAAAAACCAAATAATAAATATTCAGCTAAAGTTAACTTAAGAATTAAAGGAAAAGTAAAGCAGCTTACAATTCCATTAAAAGTTGAAATTACAGAAAACCAAAGAAAAATAATCTCTAATTTTGAAATCAATCGAAAAGATTTCCACGTTGGTGGTGGTAGTTTTATTTTGGGAAAAACCGTGAAGATAGCTGTAGTACATGTTGAAAAAATTTGATGAGTAAAACCAAATATGATGTTATTATTATTGGCGGTGGATTAGCTGGACTAACCAGCGCTATCCATTTATCTATGGAGAATTACAGTGTTTTATTGATTGAAAAAAACAGTTATCCAAAGCATAAAGTCTGTGGTGAATATGTATCCAACGAAGTACTGCCATATCTCGAATTTTTAGGATTTAATCCATTTGAGTTTGGCGCAAAACGGATTTCAGAATTTGAATTGACGACACATAATAACAAACGCATAAAAGCAAAACTACCACTTGGCGGGTTTGGGATTAGCCGTTACGAGTTCGATTTTCAGCTTTACAAATTGGCAATAAAAAACAGCGTTACTGTTTGTCAAGACACGGTTACTGATGCTGAGTTTGAATCTGACATTTTCAGGATTAAAACAAAATCAAAAGGACAGTTTCAATCAAAAATTGCTATTGGAGCTTTTGGAAAACGTTCAAATTTAGACGTCAAATATCAACGGGAATTCATAAAAAAAAAATCACCGTATTTGGGCGTAAAAATTCATGTTTCAGGAGATTTTCTAGAAGAAAAAGTAGCGCTTCATAATTTTAAAGGTGGTTATTGTGGTGTTTCAAAAGTAGAGAACGACCATATTAATTTATGTTACATTACGAATTACAAAACCTTCAAAAAATATAAGGATATAGACACGTTTCAACGCGAAGTCTTATTCAAAAATTCAGACCTTAAAGCTGTTTTTCAGAATACTAAACCAGAGTTTGATAAGCCATTAACAATTAGTCAAATATCTTTTGAAACAAAAAACCCTGTTGAAAACCATATGATTATGTGTGGTGATACTGCAGGTATGATTCATCCACTATGCGGCAACGGAATGGGTATAGCGATACGCAGTTCGCAATTAGCTTCGCTGCTAATAATTGATTATCTTCAAGAAAAAATTGAAAAAAGAAAAACATTCGAAGAACGTTACGCGAAGCAATGGCGAAAAACCTTTAGTCTAAGGCTAAAAGCTGGCCATACTATTGCCTATTTATTTCGTCAAGATTGGTTAGCTCCAAAATTGCTAGTGCTGCTTAGAATTTTTCCGTTTTTAGTATCGTTAATTATAAAAATGACGCATGGTAAGCTCATGGAAGTATAATGGCCTTATTTATTGACACCACATATAGAAGCAACAAAACTGAAATCATGGACGATTTTACCATGAAAGGCGAGTTACTTCGCGATACTTTAGATAAACTAGGTAAAATCAATAAATTGCTTGGTGGAAATAGCGTAACCTTGAATGGTATAAGACAGCTTTTAGAAGGAAAACCTAAAGACAAAACATATGCCATTATAGATTTAGGTTGTGGGCATGGAGATATACTAAGATTGATTGCAGATTTTGGACGAAAGGAAGGTTTTAATTTTCAGCTCATAGGTATTGATGCCAACCAAGACGCTATAGATTATGCTTCAGAATTATCTGTTGAATACTCTGAATTGTCTTTTGAGAACAAAGACATTTTCTCTGAGGATTTTCAGAATATGAATTATGATATTGCTTTGGCCACACTGTTTCTACATCATTTTAAAACCGATGAATTAGAAGTATTACTAAAACAATTGGCATCTAGGGCAAAATTAGGATTGGTCATTAACGACTTGCATAGAAGCGAAATAGCATATGGACTTTTTAAACTTCTAAGTTTAGTCATTTCTAACCAAATGATTATCGATGATGGCTTAACTTCTATTCTTAGAGCATTTAAAAGAAAAGATTTAGAAAACCTAGCTCAAAAATTAAACCTCAAATCAGAAATCCGTTGGAAATGGGCATTCCGCTATCAATGGTTAATCAAAAAATAAATGGCTGTAAAAATCACATCAGTTGCAAAGCAATTGCCAAAATACACTAGAGAAACAAAAGACATTTTACCTTTTGTAGAGCTTTGGTTGGATGGTCAAGAAGACCGATTTAAACGCAAAGTTTTAAAGATTTTCGAAAACGCAGCGGTTGATAAACGGTATTCTATAATGGATGCCGAAGAAGTTTTTCTCAACACTTCTTTTGAAGAAAAGAATGATATCTACACCCGTGAAAGTATTAAACTAGCAGAAAAGAGTTTGGTAAAAGCATTGGGTAAAGCTCAGCTAAAACCAACAGATATCGATTACATTATTACTGTAAGTTGTACTGGTATTATGATTCCGTCCTTAGATGCATATTTGATTAATAGTCTAAAGATGAAACAAGATATTGTACGCTTGCCTGTAACCGAAATGGGATGTGCAGCAGGAGTTTCAGGAATAATATACGCTAAGAATTTTTTAAAAGCCAATCCCAACAAACGTGCTGCTGTTATTGCGGTGGAGTCACCAACGGCTACATTTCAGTTAGAAGATTATTCCATGGTAAATATTGTGAGCGCCGCTATTTTTGGTGATGGTTGTGCGAGTGTTATTTTATCGTCACACGAAGATGAAATTGGTCCAGAGATAAAAGATGAAGCCATGTATCATTTTTATGATGCCAATCACATGATGGGTTTTAAACTCAGAAATACAGGCTTACAAATGGTCTTAGACCAAAGTGTACCGCAAACTATTGCAGACCATTTCCCTAAAATCATCCATCCGTTTTTAGAAAAGAACGATTTGACTATCGAAGATATTGACCACTTGGTATTTCATCCTGGTGGAAAGAAAATTGTACAAACGGTTGAAGATTTGTTTGGTGAGTTAGGTAAAAATATAGATGATACAAAAGAGGTTTTACGATTATACGGCAACATGAGTAGCGCCACTGTTTTATATGTGTTGGAGCGCTTTATGGATAGAGATTTGCCAAAAGGTGACAAAGGCGTCATGCTTAGTTTTGGTCCAGGTTTTTCGGCACAACGTATATTATTAGAATGGTGACAAATAGAATTATTTGTCATGCTGAACTTGTTTCGGCATCTCATAAATTAAATAGAAATGAATAAAGAATTTCAAGATAAAAAGTGTTGGGCATTAATCCTTGGCGGAAGCACTGGACTAGGTTTGGCTACTGCAAAAAAATTAGCCAAACACGGTATGAATATTTGTGTCGTTCATCGTAATTCTCGCATGCAAGAAGATCAAATTCAAGCTGAATTTAAAACTATAAAACAAGAAGGTGTTGCTTTTAAATCATTCAATACTGACGCTTTTAAACCTGAAAAAAGAGAAGTGGTTATTGAAGCATTAAAAGCAGAATTTGGAATAGAGCATAAAATAAGAACACTAGTGCATAGCGTCGCAAAAGGAAATTTAAAACCGATGGTTTCTGACGATAAACCTGTTTTAAATCATGATGATTTTGCATTAACTATTAACGCTATGGGCATTAGTTTATACGACTGGGCGAAAGCTCTTTTTGAAGCAGAATTATTCGCAAAAGATGCAAGAATTATAAGTTTTACCAGCGAAGGTAATAGCAAAGCTTGGCAAAATTATGCCGCAGTTTCGGCAGCGAAAGTCACGTTGGAGGCGATTACAAGAAATATCGCTTTAGAATTAGCACCATATGGAATTAAAGCAAATTGTATACAAGCAGGTGTAACGGACACATCTTCACTGCGAATGATTCCTGGCAGTGAAAAAATTATAAAACATAGTTTAATCAGAAACCCAAACAAACGTTTGACTCTACCAGAAGACGTGGCAAATGCGGTGTATTTATTAAGTAAAAACGAAGCCTCTTGGATTACAGGAACTGTAATTCCTGTTGATGGTGGAGAGCATTTGAGTTAGTATGAATGTATCAGAAATCATAGCACTATTACCCTATCAAAAACCCTTTTTGTTTGTTGATGGTATTGATACGATTTCAGATGAAGGCGTTACAGGCCATTATAACTTTAAAAAAGACGAGACGTTTTACGAAGGTCATTTTAAAAACAATCCGATTACGCCTGGCGTCATTCTCACAGAATGTATGGCACAAATAGGTTTGGTGTGTTTAGGGATTTATTTATTAAAAGATGAGTTGAAAGGCCAAAATCCACAAATAGCGCTAACCTCAAATCAAATAGATTTTTATTTACCGGTTTTACCCGAAGAGAAAGTAACAGTAGTATCAGAAAAAGAGGTTTTTCGGTTCAATAAACTAAAGTGCAAAGTGAAGCTGCTAAACGAAAAAGAGGAGTTGGTCGCAAGAGGAATAATTTCAGGAATGTTGAAAGCATGAAAAACAGAGTGGTCATAACAGGATTAGGTGTTGTTGCTCCAAATGGAGTTGGCGTTTCTGAGTTTACAGAGGCTTTAAAAAACGGAAAGTCTGGTATTACATTTCATCAAGAATTAAAGGATTTAAATTTCTCTTGTCAGATTGGTGGTATTCCAAATATTTCAGAAGACTTAAAATCAAAATACTTCACCGATTTACAATTGCGGGGTTTTAATAGTTCGGGGATTTTATATGGTTGTATCGCTGGAATCGACGCATGGAAAGATTCAGGTCTTGATATGGATTCTGAGAGTGATTTAGATTATGACACAGGACTTATTTTCGGAACAGGCACATCTGGCGTTGAGAAATTTCGCGAAGCCATTTATAAACTAGATGAAGGTAATGTAAGACGCTTAGGAAGCACAGTAGTTTTACAAACCATGGCCAGTGGTGTAAGCGCTTATTTAAGCGGTATGTTAGGTTTAGGAAATCAAGTGACCACAAATTCTTCAGCTTGTACAACTGGTACAGAAGCCCTTTTAATGGGGTTCGAACGCATCCAAAACGGAAAAGCTAAACGAATGTTAGTAGGCAGTTGTAGTGACCATGGACCATATGTTTGGGGTGGCTTTGATGCCATGCGCGTCATGACTTATAAACACAATAATAACCCTGAAAATGGCTCAAGACCAATTAGTGCTTCAGCTTCGGGGTTTGTGCCTGGAAGTGGTGCAGGTGCATTAGTTTTAGAAACTTTAGAGAGTGCATTGAAACGAAATGCTACAATTTATGCCGAGGTTTTAGGCGGTGAAGTCAATTCTGGTGGTCAACGTCAAGGCGGTACCTTGACTGCGCCAAATGCTGAAGCCGTTCAGCGCTGTATTACAAAAGCAATTGAAAACTCCAGAGTGAATTCTTCTGAAATAGATGTTATTAATGGACATTTGACGGCAACATCAAAAGACACTTTAGAGATAGAAAACTGGACTAAGGCGCTGAATCGAAAAGGCAATGATTTTCCCTATATAAATTCTACAAAATCAATGGTTGGGCACTGTTTGGCTGCTGCTGGCGCGATTGAGTGTGTAGCGAGTGTTATTCAGCTTAAAGAGCAGTTTGTCGCACCAAATATTAACTGTGAAGACTTACATAATGATATTGAAGCATTGGTGACTTCAGAAAAAATCCCAACAAAGAAAATCGATTTAGATTTTGACACTATAGCTAAAGCTAGTTTTGGTTTTGGAGATGTGAATGCCTGTGTTTTATTTAAGCGATATATAGCTTAACTTTGTACAAGAAAAACAAACTATGACCAAAGAAGAACTAATCACAAAGCTCAAAGCTATTGTCGCACCATATATACAGGACGAAGAAGCATTCAAAAACCTTTCTGAAGACACTGATTTTGTTACTGATTTAAAAATAAATTCTGCAAACTTAGTAGACATTATTCTTGATATCGAGGACGAATTTGACATCCGTTTGGAGAATGAAGACATGGAAAAAATGCTAGATGTAAAATCGGCAATGACCATTGTAAATTCTAAATTAGGAAGTTAGTGGTTGGTAATGATATTGTAGATATTGCCCAGGCAAAAAAAGACTCTAACTGGCAACGCCCACGTTTTTTAGACAAATTATTCACTTTAAAAGAACAACAAACTATTCACGCTTCGGATAATCCATGCATCATGGTATGGCAATTATGGAGCATGAAAGAAGCGGCCTATAAATTATACACTCAGATTAACCCAAGTAGATTTTATAATCCCAAAGGTTTTGCATGTGAAATCGATAACAAGAAAGGTTTTATAAGATTTAAAAATTTTAATTGTTATGTTGAAACCAAAATCACGTCTGATTACATAATCTCTGAAGCACGATTAGAAATCAAATCAATGACTTCTAAGGTCACTATACTTGAAAGTAGCGAGCCTAAATTACAAAGTAAAACAATTAGGGAAGAAGCCCTAAAAGTTGCAATTAAGTGTTTAAATATTTCTGATGAGAATGCAATAATTGCGAACTCAGATTTTAATATCCCAACTTTAGAGATTGACTCAGAAGTGACACCAATTAGCTTAACGCATCATGGAAATTATGGTGCTTTTGCGATAGCATAATATGGAAAGATTAAGAAAAATCATAGTAACAATCATCAAATTCAGAATAGCAATTATCGCTGTTTTAGCAATTGCTATGGGGTTTTCGGGATATAACACGTTAAATAAACTAAGTGTGGATAATTCGCTTGGTATTTGGTTTTTGGAAGATGACCCAAGCTATCGTGCTTATATCGATTTTCAGCAAAATTTCGGTTCAGATGAAATTTTTATAGCAATGTTGCCTGTAGAAAACGCCATTGGTGAAACAGAAGTTTCAGCGTTAAAAGAGTTACACCAACGTATTGAGGCATTGCCATACGTACAAACATCGTTTAGTTTAGCAAAAGCAAAGTATCCAATCTATGCCAATAACACCATCAATTTTGATGGCTTATATAATTCAAAGCGAAGTGAAAAAGGTTTAAAAAGTCTATTCTCAAAATTACCAAATATCACCTCGCAGTTAGTTACAAAAGATTATAAGAATCAGTTTTTTTATATTCAACTTAACCCAACACCAACAGTCGAAGAAGAGCGACAAGACATTGCTGCTGAAATACGAGCAATTATTGAAACTAATTACGAGAATCTCTATCTAACAGGACCTCCAGTTTTAAACGAGGCGTATAGCAAAGGGATTTACAAAGAAAGTTTAATCTTTGGTGTTTTAACGGTTTTAGTTATTACTATAATGCTGCTGTTTTTGTTACCCAGTAAACGCTATTTAATCATTTCCTTATTATCTGTTGCGATACCCATAAGCTTACTTTTTGGGCTAATTACATCTCTAGGCTTTGCGTTAAATATGATATCAATGCTCATTCCAACAATTCTTATGGTCTATAGTGTGAGTGATGCTGTACACATTATAAATATTTATCATAAAGAGGGACTGGCAAATAATACGCTAACTAAAGTTGACTTACTAGCAGTAGCTATCCGTAAAAGTATAACGCCTTGTTTTTATACAACCTTAACCACGTTTGTTGGGTATTTTGCTTTGTATTTATCGCCATTACCCGCATTTAAAAACATGGGTGTTTTTACTTGTATTGGCTTAGTGATAAGTTTTATTCTTGTGTACATCATTACCATAATTGGATTCAGTTATATGAATCTAAATTTTGAAAAAGCAAAGCCTTTACTTAGCTTAAACCGCTGGAACCAAACAGCATTCATTCATTGGCTGAATCGAATAACTTGGGACCATAAAAACACTATTATTATTGGATTTTCAACTGTTTTGTTAATTGGTTTTTATTCCATTTTTCAAATAAAAATAGACACAAATTCACGTGACTTATTGGCTGAAGGGAAAGCCAAACAAGATTTACGAACTGTAGAGGTAGAACTTGGAGGAAGTAACCGCTTACAGATAAATATTTCTACATCTGACGGTAATATTATTCTGAATAAAGAGGCATCGAAACGCTTAGAAAAATTTCAAGGAAAGTTAGAGGCGAATAAATTTATTGCTAATCCAGTTTCGGTGGTAAACATAAAACAGTTTTTAGAAAAACGTACACCAGTTTTATTTCAATCTAATGTATCTGAAGAGAAGTTAAAAAGCGCGCTTTCTGAAGTTGACGAAAAGGACAATAGTTTTTTTAAATTATTTTCTGAAGATTTGACGACAGCAGGGTTTACCTTAACCCTTATGGAAGGTCGCACATCACAACTTAATCAAGTTTTGAATGACATAAAAATAGCTTTTGAATCTTCTTTTGACACCAATTATTACAAACTAAAAATTAATGGATTTGCTGTAGTTTTTGCCCAACTGAACAGTTTTATCTTAGAAACGCAATTCAAATCCTTTTTTGCAGCTTTTTTTGTGGCGTTTCTATGCTTACTAATTTTTATAAAAAACCTACGGACTACAATTTTGGTCTTGATTCCTAATTTGTTACCACTTACTATTTTGGCAATATTAATGACGATTTTAGATATTCCACTTGATGTGACAACAGCAATGATTACTCCAATTATGTTAGGTATTGCAATGGACGACACTATTCATTTAGTTCATAAATACCGAAAGAGTAAACGTGTTCAAGGTACAGCTGAAGAGCGGATGAATAGTGCAATGCATTATACCGGAAGTGCATTGTTTTCTACTACGATTGCACTAGTTGCTGGCTTTTTAATTATAGCGTCAAGCGCTGTACCATCAGTCAGAGATTTTGGATTGCTTTGCGGGGTGACGGTCGCGATTGCTTTGATCACTGATATCTTTTATTTGCCCGCTTTGTTGAAGAAATTTGATAAGTAATTTATCATATTATTTTAAAACATATTGTAATCCCTTTTTTAATTTTACTTATATGTTTAATGAAAATAGATGTGTCATTATTTTCAACCTCAATCAACCAGTTGTATCCATTAAAATAAGAGGCTTTTACAATACCTTTTAACTCTGATTTTTCAATAATTTGAAGTTGACGTGCATAATAGATTACACCATCAAAAACATTAAACTCTTCAAAAAAAGAGGCAATTAAGGGCAACTTTGGATTATTGTAAAGATTCTGAGGTGTGTCTTGCGCAATGACTTTTTTATTGTCTAGGACAATCATTTTGTCTGCAAAACCTAGAACATCATTTTTGTCATGAGTAGCTACTATACAAGCAATATTCTTCTCTTTAAGATATTTAAAAATACTGCGACGAAGTGATTGTTTTTTAAAGTTATCTATATGACTAAAAGGCTCGTCAAGTAATAATATTTCAGGTTCTTTTGCCAATGCACGAGCTAAGGCAACACGCTGCTTTTGTCCTCCACTTAAGTTCTTGACTTTTGTTTTTGCAAAAGCTTCAAGCTCTACAACTTTAATGAGCTCATCGGTACGTTTTTGTTTTTCTTTCGGATAAAATCTAGACAGATATTTACCAATATTTTCTTCTACAGTGATAAAAGGCATTAAATCAAATTCTTGTGTGACATACTTCATAAAATCGTAGCCAATAACTAGATTGTGTTTAGGCCCCAGAATTTGTTGTTCTTTCCAAAATATTTCACCCTGAGGTAAATCATATTCACCATAAATCAATCTTAAAAGCGTACTTTTTCCTGAACCACTTTCTCCAATTACGGCCAAGTTTTCACCTGGTATTAAAGAGAAAGAAATGTCATTTAAAACTGAAGTTTTATTATATCCAAATAGAATATTTTTTACTTGAAGCATGCTGCAAAAATACCATAAAAAAAGCCCACTTAATTTTAAGCGGACTTTTTGAATCATTTAATTTCATTTAATCTTTTAGTTTTTCTTTTGACTTGCTTGGTAAACTTTCAAAGCCCATATTAAAGAGTGTAAATCCGTAAATATCTGCATACTGCTCAATGGTTTTATTTACAGGTGTTCCTGCACCATGACCAGCATCGGTTTCAATACGTATTAATGTTGGATTATCACCAGATTGTTTAGACTGTAACTCAGCTGCAAATTTAAAACTATGTGCTGGGACAACCCGGTCGTCATGGTCTCCAGTAGTTACTAACGTTGCAGGATACTCTACACCTTCTTTAACATTGTGAACCGGAGAATAGCCTTTTAAGTAATTAAACATCTCCTTGCTGTCTTCAGCTGTACCGTAATCGTAAGCCCAGCCAGCACCAGCAGTAAATGTGTGATAACGTAGCATATCTAAAACACCAACAGCAGGCAGTGCGACTTTCATTAAATCTGGACGCTGTGTCATTGTAGCACCAACTAATAAACCACCGTTAGAACCACCTCTTATAGCTAAATAATCTGTGGATGTATAGTTGTTAGCAATTAGATATTCTCCTGCAGCAATAAAATCATCAAATACATTTTGTTTTTTTTGTTGGGCTCCAGCGTCATGCCATGCTTTTCCATATTCACCACCACCACGAAGATTTGGGACAGCATAAATTCCACCTTGTTCCATCCAAACGGCATTTGTAATACTAAAACCTGGCGTTAGGCTAATATTGAAACCGCCATAACCGTAGAGGATTGTTGGGTTTTTCCCATTTAACTCTAATCCTTTTTTGTGCGTAATAATCATTGGCACTTTAGTACCGTCTTTGGATGTATAAAATACCTGCTTACTCTCGTAATCCTCAGGATTAAAATCGATATCCGGTTTCCTAAATAATTCTGAAGTACCATCTTTAAAGTTGTATTTATAGATACTTCCTGGAGTAACGTAATTTGTAAAAGAATAGTAAGATTCGATATCTTTCTTTTTAGCACCAAAACCACCAACAGAACCAACTCCTGGCAGTTCTACCTCACGTACTAATTTGCCATTGTAATCATATTGTAAAACTTTTGATACTGCATCGACCATATAATTGGCAAAAAAGTAACCTCCGCCAGTTGATGGGCTTAGTACGTTTTCGGTTTCTGGTATAAAATCAACCCAATTTTCAGGTGCAGGATTACTAGCATCTACAGTGACTACGCGTTCATTTGGTGCATCAAGATTGGTCATGATATAAAGTTTTGAGCCTACATTTTCAATGATATTTGAGTCTGTATCCGTATGATCCAGAATTGTAATGAATTCTGAGTTTGGAATTGTCAAATCTTTAATCATCAATTTGTTTCCTGAAGTTGAAACGCGAGGTGTTATAATTAAATAACGGTCATCTTCTGTAACACCACCATAAATATAACGGTGCTTTTCTCCAGGTGTACCACCATAAATAAGATTATCATCAGATTGTTTAGTACCTAATTTATGATAATATACTTTGTGCTGATCTGTTTTTGCAGAAAGTTCGCTGCCATTAGGCTTGTCATAACTTGAATAATAAAAGCCTTCGTTTTTATACCAAGACATACCACTAAACTTAATATCTACTAAAGTATCTTCAACTATTTTTTTAGATTCAACGTCCATAATTAAAATCTTACGCCAATCGCTTCCGCCTTCAGAAATAGAATAAGCCAGGATTTTACCGCTTTTAGAAAAACTTATTCCGCCAAGTGAGATTGTTCCATCTTCTTTAAATGTATTTGGATCCAAAAACACTTCTGAAGAACTTGGGTCTGCATCGTTTTTATAACGATACATCACAAATTGATTTTGCAATCCATCATTTTTTCTAAAATAAGTATAATCGCCTTCAATAAACGGCGCACCTACTTTTTCGTAGTTCCATAATTTTGAAAGGCGTTCTTTTAATTCATCACGATAAGGAATATTGTCTAAAAAGGTTCCAGTAGTAGCATTTTGGATTTTTACCCAAGCTTCGGTCTCTGGACTTCTATCATCTTCGAGCCAACGATAAGGATCACTAACTTTTTCATCAAAATATGTATCTGTGTGCTCGACTTTTGGAGTTTCTGGATAATCTACTTTAATAATTTCTCTGGGTTGAGTTTCGTTTTTACAAGACATAAAAAATAGGAGTGCTAATAAAAAATAAGGAATACGTTTCATTGTTTTAGAACTATTGATTTGCCTAAATTAGCGAAAAAGTACTCTTGTTCGTTTGAAACAGAATTCTTTTTAAGATTTTTCATGCAGGCATAGTGCTATATCAGATTATTAGCCAAAAGATATTCAGCAATTTGTATTGTATTTGTTGCTGCACCTTTCCTGAGGTTATCACTTACTATCCACATATTTAAAGAGTTAGATTGCGACAGGTCTCGACGAATACGCCCAACAAAAACATCGTCTTTTCCATGCGCATACATTGGCATTGGATAAGTATTTACATCAATATTATCTTGTACAACAACACCATCCGTTTCGCTAAGTAATTTGCGAACTTCAGTCACATTGAAATCGTTTTCAAACTCAATATTTACTGATTCACTATGACCACCAGCTGTTGGTATACGAACTGCTGTTGCGGTAACAGCAATTGTTCTATCATCTAATATTTTTTGAGTTTCTCTTACGAGTTTCATCTCTTCTTTAGTATA
The DNA here is from genome assembly GCA_905480385.1 of uncultured Winogradskyella sp. Taxonomy (GTDB): domain Bacteria; phylum Bacteroidota; class Bacteroidia; order Flavobacteriales; family Flavobacteriaceae; genus Winogradskyella. Next base: position 668 of record CAJQQC010000063.1, on the reverse strand, counting down.
ACCAGTTTCTTCAAAAACATCGCAATGTGGTATGGCATTTTTTGCGATAGGATATGGGTAAGCCATTTCTCCTTTGATGCCAGCAATTTCATTGTCAAGTTGTTCAACTGCTTTGACACCAGTTCCAGACACAGATTGGTACGTAGAAACGACCACACGTTTCATTTTATATTTCTTGTGAAGAGGCGCAAGCGCCATAACCATTTGTATCGTTGAGCAATTTGGGTTGGCAATAATTTTATCTTTTTTACTCAATTGATTTGCATTAATTTCTGGCACTACAAGTTTTTTATCTAAATCCATGCGCCATGCTGAAGAGTTATCAATAACTGTTGTACCAACTTCAGCAAATTTAGGCGCCCATTCTAATGATGTGTTTTCGCCTGCTGAAAATAATGCGATATCTGGTTTTTCTAAAATAGCGTCAGGTATACTAATGACTTTTATCTGTTTATTTTTAAATAAAATTTCTTTACCAACAGAACGTTCTGAAGCCACTAATAATAATTCGTCCATAGGAAATTTTCTTTCCTCTAAAACTTTGAGCATTACACTACCAACCAATCCAGTAGCACCGACAATAGCTATTTTCATTTGTAGAAATTATAAACTTTATGAGTTCAAAAGTAGTTATTTATCAAATTGAAAACCTCAAATTTTTCCTAAAA
>CAJQQC010000062.1 GCA_905480385.1 uncultured Winogradskyella sp. | reverse complement strand
TACTTTTATAATCAATAGTTTAAATCAAAAAGCGACGCATATGACGTTATTAAAACATAAGATTTTCGGAATTTTATTGTTATTCTCAACAATTCTTTTTGCTCAAGAAACTTCTATTTACACAAGCGAATTCAAGGACTACCAAAAAGCACTAACACTATATAATAATCAACAATACAAAGCTGCTCAATCATTATTTGATGATATTAAGTACGAAACAGAAGATGAAACTTTAAAGTCTGACTGTAGTTATTACATCGCTAATTGTGCAGTTAGATTAAATCAAAAAAATGCAGATGATTTAATTGAAGATTTTGTTGAAGAGTACCCAACAAGTACAAAACGTAATACGGCTTTTTTAGACGTTGCAGATTATTATTTTGAGAATGATGCTTTTTCATATTCTCGGAAATGGTACGAAAAAGTGGATGAGATGAGTATTTCTCCTCCAGAGCAAGATAAATTCAATTTTAATTACGGGTACAGTTTGTATGTAACAAATAATAAAAATGGAGCAGATAAGTATCTTAATCGTGTTAAAGAAGATGGCGAATATGCCTCACAAGCCAAATATTATTTGGGTTACATGGCTTATGAAGGTGATGATTATGATGCTGCAAATGAATATTTTGAAGCTGTTACTAATAACAAAAAATACAAGGCGAAACTGAGTTATTATCAAGCAGATTTAAATTTTAAACTAGGTAAATTTGATAAAGCTATAGTATTGGCCGAAGAACTATTACCAAAAAGTAATGCTGAAGAAGTTTCAGAATTATCTAAAATTATTGGTGAAAGTTATTTTAATCTAGAAAAATATGCTGAAGCTATTCCGTATCTAAAAACATATAAAGGAAAAAACGGACGTTGGAATAACACGGATTTCTACCAATTAGGTTATGCGCATTACAAACAAGATGATTTTGAAAATGCAATTTCAGAATTCAATAAAATTATTGATGGTAATAACTCTGTAGCTCAAAATGCGTATTACCATTTAGGAGAGAGTTATATCAATTTAGACAAAAAACCAGAAGCACTAAATGTGTTTAGAAATGCATCACATATGTCATTTGATGATCAAATTAAACAAGATGCTTGGTTGAATTATGCTAAAGTCAGTTACGAGATTGGTAATCCATACCAATCTGTACCACAAGTATTATCAGGTTATTTAGAAGCGTATCCCAAAACTGAATACAAAGAGGAGATTGAGACGCTATTAATCGACTCATACATCACATCAAAAAACTACGAAGAAGCATTAGTTTTATTAAAAGACAGAAAGAGTTTAGAAAACAAAAAAGCGTATCAAAAAGTAGCATTTTATCGTGGTTTAGAGTTGTATAATGAAGACAAATACAGCGAAGCATTGACCATGTTCAATAATTCATTAGACCAGCAACGTGATGATGAGTATACGTCTCGTGCTACATTCTGGAAAGCCGAAACGGATTATAATCTAACAAATTATAACGAGGCTTTAATTGGTTTTAAACAATTTAATCAAGGCAATGTTTCTGACTATTCCGAAGCCAAAAACTTAGACTATAATTTAGCGTATACCTACTTTAAGCTAAAAGATTATGACAAAGCATCAACTTACTTTAACGATTTTATCAATGAAAACAAGGATGATAAATTAAGAATAAACGATGCCTACTTAAGATTAGGTGATGGTTACTTTGTATCTAGCGATTACAGTAATGCCATTTCAGCTTATGATAAGGCGATTGGTATTGATGAAATTGAAAGTGATTACGCTGCTTTTCAAAAAGCAATGAGTCATGGTTATATGGGTAAAACTGCGACTAAGATTCGAAAGCTTAATACCTTTATTGCCAGTTATCCAAAATCTGGATTACGTGATGATGCAATGTATGAGTTAGCAAATACTTTTGTAAAAACCAATGAAACAGATAAGGCGATGGTTATGTACGACCGTTTAAATTCAGAGTATGCTGGCAGCGCTTTTATATCAAAATCTTTACTTCGTCAAGGTTTGATTTATTATAATAGAAGTGAAAACGAATTAGCTTTAAATAAATTTAAGAAAGTAGCGAATGATTTTGCGGGTTCTCAAGAGTCTATACAAGCAGTTTCTACAGTTAGATTAATTTATATCGATTTAGGACGTGTCGACGAATATGTACGTTGGGTAAAAAGCTTGGATTATGTAGAAGTAACTGATTATCAATTAGATAACACTACATATCTGGCTGCCGAAAAACAATACTTAGAAGGCGATACAGACGAAGCTATTAGACAGTTTAATAAGTATTTAAATGGATTTCCAAATGGTATTCACGCTGTAAAGTCCCATTTCTACCTGGCACAATTGTATTATAAAAAAGAATTATTTGATAATGCAAAGCCAAATTATAGATCTGTTGTCGATGCTGCAAAAAATGAGTATACAGAACAATCTTTAGTGAAATTAAGCGAAATTTATTTGAATAATTCTGAATGGAATAATTCTATTTCAATGTTAAAACGTTTAGAATATGAAGCAGATTATTCACAGAACATCATCTACGCACAATCCAATTTAATGAATGCTTATTATCAATTGGATAATTATTCTGAAGCAGAAGCTTATGCTGATAAAGTACTGACAAATTCTAATTTAGATAATAAAATAAAGAAAGATGCTCAATTAATTATTGCGCGTTCGGCATGGAAATCAGGTAATGAGTCAAAAGCAAAATCGGCTTATGCGCTATTAGAAAAAACAGCTTCAGGTAGTGTTATTGCAGAAGCATTGTATTACAATGCTTATTTCAAAAATAAAGATGGAAATCATGAAGCGTCAAATACTGTAATCCAAAAATTGGCTAAAGATTATAGCAGTTACAAATTGTATTCTGCTAAAGGATTAGTGGTCATGGCGAAGAATTATTACGATTTAGATGATGCTTTTCAGGCCACATATATTTTAGAAAGTGTCATATCGAGTTTTCCAGAATTTGAACAAGTCGTAGAAGAGGCAAAAGCTGAATTAAATAAAATAAAATCTGAGGAAGCAAAAACAAACTCATCAATTGAATCAGATAAAAACTAGATATCAATTATTCTTTTAGAGTACATCGAGAAATCTTTTTTTTATCAAAATCAAATCAAATCATATGAATATCAAATATAAAATAACAGCATTCTTAATCTTAATGATCACCTTTGTGTTTGCGCAAGAGCGAACTAAAGACACCATCGATGATCAAACAGTAAACGTAATCAAACCTTATTCGCCGACAATTTCGGATGCTTTTAAAATAAAAGACAAGCCATCTATAGAAGATGCCAATACCATTAATAAAAAAGAAGTTAAATACAATATTTTTTCAATTCCAGTGGCTTCAACTTTTACACCTGCAAAAGGAAGAGTAGCTAATGTTGAAAAAACAAAACCAGTAAAGTTATATGATAATTATGCGTCACTTGGTTTTGGAAGTTACACTACTATTTTAGGTGAAGTGTATCTAAATCATGAGTTGAATAGTGGAGAGAATATCGGAGGTTATTTTAGTCATCATTCCTCTCAAGGTGGTATTGAAGGCTTATTACTAGATGATGATTTTTCTAAAACAGGCATCAATGTCAATTATTCTCAAAAGCTGAATAATTTTTCATGGAAACTAGATTTAGGTGCTGATGTAAGATCTTATAATTGGTATGGTCTGCCACAACAGTTCTTTGGTCAGACAGAAGCTAATATGATAGATTCAAATATCAGATATAACAGTTTCTATGTAGGTGGAAAGTTAAATTTTGATAATTCATTTGTCAAAAGTGGTAATATGAGTTTTAGACATTTTGGTGACGATAGAGATTCTGGTGAGAATAGGTTTGTTGCAAAGGCTGGTTTTGATGTGCCTATCAGCGGTGAAGTTGTTGAGACAGAGTTACGTATAGATTATATTGGTGGTAGTTTTGATAAAAACTATAATAATACAGCGGCTATTGATTACGGAAATGTAAATGTAAGTCTTTCTCCAAGCTATCAAATCATACAAGACGATTTAATGGTAGATTTAGGCGTACATCTCACGTATTTGAATGATTCAGAGCTTAACGATAATAAATTATTTATCTACCCAAATATCGAAGCTTCTTATCGTTTAGTCAATGACATATTAATTGGTTACGCAGGTGTGACTGGTGATTTAATTCAGAATTCCTATTTCGATTTTGCAAACACAAATCCATTTGTTTCACCAACATTATTTGTAACACCAACTGACCAGCAATATCATGGGTTTATTGGTCTTAAGGGAAAGCTTTCTAATAGTGTGAGTTATAATATAAAAGGAAATTATTTTGCAGAAGAAAACAAGTCTTTATTTAAAACTAATAGAGCCCAGTCTTTTGCAACAAAGGACTATCAGTATGGTAATTCATTTGGTGTAGTCTATGATAATGTCAAAACATTTTCTGTTGGAGGAGAATTAAATATTGATGTTAACAGAAACTTCAAACTTGCTATTAAAGGTCAGTATTTTAATTATAATACCGATATGCAAGCTGAAGCTTGGAATCTACCAAATATTGAAGGTTCTGTATTTTTAGATTATCAAATTTCGAGACAATGGTTTATGGGTGGAAGTGTGTTCTTTACAGGAGAACGTAAAGATGAATCTGAGCTATTAGGAACTCTAGTTCCTACACCAGTAACAATGGTAACCCTAGATAGTTTCTTTGATGCAAATATGCATCTCGGATATAAAGTCACGGACTATCTTTCAGTTTATGGAAAAGTAAATAATATTGCGAATCAAGATTACCAACGTTGGAATAATTTTCCTGTTCAAGGTATCCAGTTTTTAGCTGGTGCTACATATCAGTTTGATTTTTAACTTTAAAGATGAAACAACTACTATTACTTCTAGTATTCTTAAGTGTTACCTTATCAATACAAGCTCAAAAAACAAATCCAAAATATGATGCCGATTTAGCCAAAAAGGTAGGTGCTGACGATTATGGTATGAAGTCTTACATCTTTGTTATTTTAAAAACTGGGACAAATACATCTACAAATAAGATCGAAGTTGATAAAGTGTTTGCCGGACATATGACAAATATGAATACTATGGTTGAGGCAGGAAAATTAGTAGTCGCTGGGCCTATTGGCGAAAATGATAAAAACTATCGTGGTATTTTTATTCTAAATGAGAGTGATATGGAAAAAGCAAAAATACTTTTAGCAACTGACCCAGCAATAAAGGCTAAATTTTTAGATTACGACATCTTTCCATGGTATGGTTCTGCAGCTTTATCAGAATATCTAGAAGCATCTGATAAAGTTTGGAAAGTTGGGTTTTAACATAATGACTTTATTCAGTTAGATAATTTAAAAAGCATTCTTATCAGGAACGCTTTTCTTATTTTTACATTTTAAAACTATTTAAAATTACTCCCAACCGATGAAAAAATTATTTTCAATTTTGGCGCTAATCACAACATTTTCATGTGAAACAGAAAAGCAAACGGCAGATTTAATTGTAACTAATGCAATGGTTTACACTGTAGATGACGCCTTTAGTACAAAAGAAGCTTTCGCCATCAAAGATGGAAAATTTGTTGCAGTGGGAACTTCTGAAGATATAACGAGTTCTTACCAATCTGATAATATGATAGATGCTAATGGGCAAGCCATAACACCAGGATTGATTGATGCACATTGTCATTTTTTAAATCTTGGTATAGGTATACAAGAAGTACAACTTATGGGTACTGAAAGCTATGATGAAGTCATTCAACGCGTAGTTGATTTTCAGAAAGAAAAAAATGCAGATTATATTATGGGTCGTGGTTGGGACCAAAACGATTGGGAAGACAAAGTTTTTCCTAACAAGGCTAAGTTAGACAAGTTGTTTCCGGATACACCAATAGCACTTACAAGAGTTGATGGACATGCTATATTGGTTAATCAAGCGGCTTTAGATTTAGGTAAAGTTACTGGCGAGAGTAAAATTGATGGCGGCGAAGTTGTAATAGAGAATGGGTACCCAACAGGTGTTCTTATCGACAATGCAGAATCTTTAGTGATGAATTACTGGCCAACATCTACGAAACAAGAAGCTATTGATGCACTTTTAGGTGCTCAAGATGTATGTTTTGATTTAGGATTAACCACAGTTAATGATGCAGGGTTAAGTATTGAGGCAATTAACTTAATAGACAGCTTACAACAAACAGGCGATTTAAAAATGCGTGTTTACGCTATGGCTTCTGCGACTACTAAAAACTTAGATTATTTTATAGATAAAGGCATTATTAAAACAGATTTTCTGAACGTACGTTCATTTAAGTTTTATGCAGATGGTGCATTAGGTTCTAGAGGTGCTATGATGCGTGATCCTTACAGTGATAAACCAGGACATTTTGGACTTTTGGTTAATGACATCAAAACACTTAAAGCAACGGCAAAACGTATTGCAGACTCTGAATATCAAATGAATACGCATGCCATTGGCGATTCTGCAAACCATGCTGTTCTGGATACTTATAAAGAAGTACTAAATGGAAAACCAAACCGTCGTTGGAAAATTGAGCATGCACAAATAGTATCTGCAGAAGATTTTCCAAAATTTAATGATATTATTCCTTCTGTACAGCCAACACATGCAACTAGCGATATGTATTGGGCAGAAGAAAGAGTAGGCGAAGAGCGAATGAAAGGCGCTTATGCTTTTAAAGATTTATTAAAGCAATATGGAAAAATAGCTTTAGGTACAGATTTCCCGGTGGAGCGAGTGAATCCTATGCTAACTTTTTATGCGGCAGTAGCACGTCAAGATTTAGAACAATATCCAGAAGGTGGTTTTCAGATAGAAAATGCATTAAGTAGAGAAGAAGCCTTAAGAGGAATGACTATTTGGG
>CAJQQC010000061.1 GCA_905480385.1 uncultured Winogradskyella sp. | reverse complement strand
AATGAAAAAATGGATGAAGCCATTATAAAACGTTTCTACAGACTTTATAAAGCAAAAGCTCCAGAGGATATTATGCCAATGAGTATTCATAAGCTCGGTAATAGTTCTGTTGCTACGGTTCCTACTCTTTTTGATTTGATAAGAAATAATAAACTAGATAATCACGAGATTAATAAAGGCGATGTTATTATTTTTGCAAGTGTTGGCGCTGGTATGCATATTAATGCCATCGTTTATAGGTATTAATTGCTCTTCTGCTTTCAGAAAAATACATGTATAAAAAAAAACCTCATAAACGCTATAAGCTTACACTTCAGTTTTTAGAATCTCACATTTCTACATCAGAAACAATTTTGGATTTAGGAGTAGAAAATCCTTTTACTAAAGTAATGAAAGACCATAATTATGTGGTTAAAAATACTAAAGGTGAAGATTTAGACAGCGATACATCTACTATTGAAAATTCAGATGCTACGGTAGTCACCGCCTTTGAAATATTTGAGCATTTATTATCTCCATATACAGTTTTAAAATCTATAAAAGCAGATAAACTAGTCGCAAGCATTCCGATGCGATTGTGGTTTTCATCTGCATATCAAAGTAAAACTGACATGTGGGATAGACACTACCACGAGTTTGAAGATTGGCAGTTTGATTGGCTTTTAGAAAAAGCCGGTTGGAAAATTATAGATTCAAAAAAATGGACGCACCCAACAAAAAAAATTGGAATCAGACCAATTTTACGTTGGTTTACACCGCGTTACTATATTGTTTACGCAGAACGAATTAAAAATTCTAAAGACTAATTTTAAAATTCCAAATCGGTTTGTTTAGATTTGGAAAAAGAAATTTAAAGATTGAGATTTTATATCGTTATACCTGCTCATAATGAAGAAGATTCTATTGCACTAACTTTAGAATCTCTAGTTAATCAAACACTATTACCAAATAAGATTGTTATTGTGAACGATAACTCTATAGACGATACTCAAACCATTGTTGAAGGGTTTTCAAAAAAACACGATTGCATTACTCTGGTAAATAATAAATCTTCAGATTTACATCTCCCAGGAACAAAAATTATAAATGCCTTTTATAAAGGCTATGATATACTAGATGATAACTTTGACATAATTTGCAAGTTTGATGCTGACTTGATTTTTCCAGTCGATTATCTAGAAAAACTATCTCTACAATTTAGCACAAATGAAAAATTAGGCATGGCTGCTGGTTTTTGTTATATCCAAAAAAATGAAGAGTGGATTATAGAGGGATTCACAAACAAAGACCATATCAGAGGTGCGCTAAAAGCTTACAGAAAAGAATGCTTTAATAATATTGACAAATTAAAACCCTCTATAGGATGGGATACTGTTGATGAACTTTTAGCCAAGTTTTATAAATGGCAAATTAAATTAGATGATTCGCTTAAAGTCAAGCACTTGAAACCAACAGGGTCTACTTATAATAAAGCCTCAAAACATCTTCAAGGAGAAGCCATGTATAAAATGCGATACGGTATTATCTTAGGGATATTGACAGGTTTAAAAATGGCGTGGGGAAAAAAATCATTGTCTTATTTTTTTGACTATACTCTTGGATACCTTAAAGCCTTATTTAATAAAACAGATTATATAGTTACAAAAGATCAAGGCAAATTTATACGTAACTATCGCTGGATAGGAATTCGCTCTAAGTTCTTTTAATCCAATACAAATCCTAAAGGTGTTCCAGTCGCCCCGTTTGGAAAACTAATTCCCAATAATGCTGATATCGTTGGTGCAATATCTGGAATAACTGTTTTTTGAAGTGTTTCACCTTGCTTTATACCTTTTCCAAAAAATAATAATGGTACGTGTGTGTCGTAATTAAGTCCACTGCCATGGGTAGAACCTGTTCTACTATATGCTATGTGTGCTATATCGTCTAATATAATAACGTCACCTGAGCGTTTTTGATTAAATCCATTTTGCAATAATGCTTCAATACCGGTTGAGAAATTAGTGAAGTTCATAGTGGTAGCCGTATAAACTTTTGCAATGTTTGGATAACTAATTTGCTCATCAACTAAATCTTGCTCTACTTGATGAAGGTTAAGATTTAGTTCTTTCAACTTTGTTTTATTAAAGAAAATCTGATTATTACTAACATTCTCAACAACATCTTTTGTTCCATATTTTTCTTCTAAAAAAGCCGTAAATTTTTTCTTTCTTGAGTTATAATCTAAATACCCAGCTGGTATTTTTACTGATTGTAAATATGATGGTACATTAACAGCACCGTGATCTGCAGTCAAAAAAACCGTATACTCTCCAACTCCAACCTCAGTATCTAAAAACTCAAAAAAGCGTTCAAGGTCTTTATCTAGCCTTACATATGTGTCTTCGACTTCTTTTGAATTGACACCAAAGTTGTGACCGACATAATCCGTTGACGAATAGCTTAATGTCAAAATATCTGTAGTTGAATCTTTTCCTAAAGCCTCTCCTTTTACTGATGCTATAGCAAATTCAGTAGTTAAACTGTTTCCGTAAGCTGTGGCTTTTAAAAGGTCGAAACCTCCGTTTTTATCTTTTAATTTTGCTAAATCATAAGGAAATGTAGCTTTCTCTTTTCCTTTAAATCCTCCTTCAAAATTATTATCATCACTTCCACTTTCAGTATAGCTTTTAATATCATAATGAGTATCCCAAACTTTAAAATAAGATTCAGCTGTATCAGAATCATTAAACTGATTTACCCACTTTGGTAAGTCATTTCTATAAAAGGAACTTGTTATAAAATGCCCTTTATCTTTTCCATAAAACCAATAGGCAGCATCAGCAGTGTGTCCTGCTGGTAAAATAGCACCCCTATCTTTAATTGCAATACCTATAGTTTTACCACGCATTTGGGTAAACAACTTATTCTCATCAGCAAAACTCGTAGTTAGCATTCTATGTGGAGACATTTTTCCAGCATCACTTTCTGTACCAATAGATTTTACATTCTCATCACCGGCGCAATAGACTACTTTTTTTTCTGTTTTAGAATACCAATTATTAGAAATCACCCCATGATATTTTGGTGTAGTACCAGTAAATACAGAAGCATGTCCAGGTCCTGTATATGTTGGCACATAATTAAAATGATTGTTTTTACAGTTAAAACCTTCACGCATCATACGCTTGAAGCCACCTTCTCCGAACTTTGAATCAAAACGAGTTAGATAATCATATCGCATTTGGTCTACGACTATACCAACCACTAGCTTGGGAGAGTTGGATTGAGTTAATCGTGTTTGATTATTTGTACTAGAAAAGTTTTTTTGGGCGTTGCACGATAATATTGCAAAGCATAATAAAATTATAAAAGTGTTTTGTTTCATTTTAATTATAATATTGAAACACAAAAATAAAGATTTCAGACTGATGTTAATTTAATAAAACATTAATTAACTCATAGTTTTTTATAATTTAGCATTAATTACTTTTTAAATGAAATACCTACACAATATTGGTGTCTATTTTTTAATGATTAAAGACATGTTTCGTAAACCTACAAAATGGTCAGTAATGCGAACATTAATCCTTAAAGATATTGACGATCTTATTATTAACTCATTAGGTATTGTAGCGTTTATATCATTTTTTGTCGGAGGTGTTGTAGCAATACAAACATCATTAAATATTTCAAATCCTCTAATTCCAAAATATCTTGTAGGCTTTGCAACCAGACAGTCTATAATCTTAGAATTTGCACCAACATTTATTTCTATAATAATGGCTGGTAAAGTAGGATCATTTATAACATCAAGTATTGGGACTATGCGTGTTACAGAGCAAATAGATGCGCTAGAAGTAATGGGTATTAACTCACTAAACTATTTAGTATTCCCTAAGTTTATAGCTTTATCACTCTATCCTTTTATAATTTCGATTGCTATGTTTTTAGGAGTTTTGGGTGGACTTGCTGCATGTGTATATGGTGGCTATGGTACTTTAGAAGATTATATTGAAGGTATACAAACTGATTTTATTCCTTTTCACATTATTTATGCATTTATAAAAACACTTGTTTTTGCATTCTTGTTAGCAACAATCCCTTCATTTTATGGCTATTATATGAAAGGTGGTGCTCTTGAAGTTGGAAAAGCAAGTACAACATCATTTGTTTGGACCAGTGTTGTTATCATTTTAGCAAATTACTTTTTAACCAGTTTACTTTTAGGCTAATGATAGAAGTTAAAAATTTACATAAGTCATTTGGAGAAGCTCATATTTTAAAAGGTATTAGCACCACTTTTGAAAAAGGAAAAACCAACTTAATTATTGGTCAGAGTGGTTCCGGAAAAACTGTCTTTCTTAAATGTCTACTAGGTCTTTTTGAATACGAAAAAGGAACTATCGCATATGAAGGTCGAGTAATGAGTGATTTGACTCCAAATGAAAAGCGTGACTTGCGTGCACAAATAGGTATGGTATTTCAAGGAAGTGCATTGTTTGACTCTATGACCATAGCAGAAAATGTAATGTTTCCTCTTAGGATGTTTACTAAACAAAGTAAACGTGAAATGGAAGACCGTGTTGATTTTGTATTAAAACGTGTTAATCTCCCTAATGCACACAGTAAAATGCCTAGTGAAGCTTCTGGAGGTATGCAAAAGCGTGTAGCAATTGCTCGTGCTATTGTTAACAATCCTAAATATTTATTCTGTGATGAACCTAATTCTGGCTTAGATCCAAAAACAGCAATAGTCATAGATAATCTTATTCAGGAAATTACAGATGAATATCAAATTACCACAGTAATTAACTCTCATGATATGAATTCGGTGATGGAAATAGGTGAAAAAATTATTTTCCTTAAGGATGGACTAAAAGCTTGGGAAGGCTCAAAAGATAACATATTTAAAACCGATAATGAAGTGGTAACAAATTTTGTTTACTCTTCTAATTTATTCAAAAAAGTACGGAAAATGTACATTGAAGAAAATAAGTGACCTAATTTCTTCTAATAAAAACTGTATCTACTTTAAGTTCTTGTTTCAGCCATTTTTGGAGATTCCTTTCTCTTACTAAAACCAAACTATCTTCTAAAGAAACCTTCCATCTTACATTCGCGACAGTAACTGTATCTATATTGATAAAGTCTTTTGATTCTAACATCTTTGCATAACCAAAAAATTCCAAATCGCTAAACCTTACCTTAGCGTCTCTCGAGAGATTTGTAAAAGAGACATCATTTGAAATATTTTTTGACTCAATCTGCTTATTCAAATTAGTGATGTTTTTTTCTAATTGACTAATTTGTTTTTGAAGACCATCTATAATATTATCCTTTCTATCTAAATCTGCATAAGCTCTATCTAAAGATTTTAGTAATCTATCAGCGTTTCTTGTTTTATTAGCATTAATAATCAGTTCAAAATCTCTTATCTCTTCATATCTATTTTTATCATTCTGTAAGGCCGAAATCATTTCGTCACTAATATCCCCATTAAAGCGCAGACGAATTGTCTTGGCAGACATATCTAAATCGTCATCCCTTTTATCATACCAAAGATTAGAATTACTCTGAATATCATTTTTAACAAAGGCATTAAAATCACGTTCGTATCTACTCTCTTTCAATACAGTTAAAAACGTCCACACTGCAGGAATCATAACAACAATAGCAACTATAGTTGCTAATCTTGATATTAGCTTACGTTTAGCCGAATTTGCATATTTAAGCATCGGAAAGCGTAAAATTTTGAGTACTAAAAATGTTGCTAGTGCTATGAAAATCGTATTAATAGTAAACAAATACATGGCTCCACCAAAATACTCCCAATTACCTATAGCAAGACCGTATCCAGCTGTACACAAGGGTGGCATTAATGCTGTTGCAATGGCAACACCAAAAATAACTGAAGCTATAGTCCCTTTTTTAGTCCTAGCAATTATCAAAGCCAAACCACCAAAAAACGCAATTAGAACATCACGTATATCTGGACGTGTTCTTCCTAATAATTCCGAATTATCTTCACTTAAAGGAAATAACCAAAAAAATAAAAAAGCCGTCAACAAACTCAACACTATCATTGTTGCTAGATTGATAAGTGACTTTCTTAGTGTATCGATATCATTTATGGCTATTGACATTCCCACCCCTAAAATCGGTCCCATTAATGGTGATATTAACATCGCTCCAATAACTACAGCTGTAGAGTCTGCATTTAGACCTACAGAAGCCACAAAAATCGAACATATTAAAATCCAAGCCGTTGCACCTTTAAAAGGAATATCGGTTTTTATAGCTGCTATAGTGGCATCTCTGTCGGTGTCATCTCTAAAATCTAGAAGCTCGCTTAAAAAAGTTTTTATGCTCGAAAATAAACCTTGTACGTCTTTTCTTACAGCTTCTTTTTTCTCTTCAACAATTTTATCTTTATTCAATTGGTCTTTTTCCTCTTCAGAAAAATTAAATTTATTTTCTTCGCTCATGATTATCCGTAATGTTCACCAAATTTGTCTTTGACATTTTTAAGAACTTTTTTTATGTCTTGTTCTTTTTCTTTAGGAAAGATAAGTAAAACCTCATCTTTATCTACAATAATATAATCTTTAAGCCCATCTACAACGACAAGTTTATGAGCTTTGGTACGTATCATGTTACCCGAAGCGTCTTCAGTCAACATTTTTGCATTAACTACAGCATTATTAGCTCTATCTTTATCTAGCTTATCATACAAACTTCCCCAAGTACCTAAATCATTCCAATCAAAAGTAGCAGGTATCACATATACATTCGTACTTTTTTCCATGATCGCGTAATCGACAGAAATGTTTGCAGCTTTCTTGTAATGGTCTCTGATAAAATCATTTTCAAACTCAGTATTATAAACATTGATTCCTTTTTCGAACAACTCAAACAACTGAGGTTGGTTCTCCTGAAAAGCAGACACAACTGTTTTTACACTCCACATAAAAATCCCTGCATTCCAAAGAAAGTTTCCTCGATTCAAAAACGACTTTGCAGTTTCATAATCTGGTTTTTCCCTGAATTGGTCTACTGATTTTATATTTGATGAGACATCTTTATCATATTCGATATAACCATAACCAGTATTAGGAAATGTTGGTGTGATTCCTAAAGTCATTAATGCATCATTATCCGAACAGTAACTAAAAGCTTGTTCAACATTTTGACTAAAAGCATTTTCATCTTCAATCCAATGATCACTGGGAGCAACTATCATTACAGCATCAGCATTTTCTTTCTGGATTTTTAATGACGCATATAAAATACACGGCGCAGTATTTCGCATTGCAGGCTCCAAAACCACCTGACGTTTGGTTACACTTGGCAATTGCTCAAAAACCAAATCGTTGTAACGTTCATTAGTTAAAATAAAAATATTTTCTTCTGGAATAAGTTTTGCTAAACGATTAAATGTTTTTTGTATGAGTGTATCTCCTGTTCCCAGCATATCGTGAAACTGTTTTGGGAAATCTTGAGTACTGATTGGCCAAAATCTTGATCCCACGCCACCTGCCATTAAGATGGCATAATAATTTTTATTCTTCATCTAGATAGAATTTTCCCGTTTCACTTTAAAGTTATTGGAATATATTGTTATTCTAATAATTCGACTTCAGCATTAGGGTTAAACAAATATAACTTTCCTGAACTTATTTCTAGACACTCATAGCGTTTTCTGCGTTTTGCACCTTTCTTAAATATACGACCATTATATAACCTAAATATAACACCTTCTGCAATTTCGAAAACAAAAGTTTTACCATTTTCTTCGTCATATTGCTTTAATGCTAATGCTAGATGAGTATCTGTATCGCTTGACGCTTTTGGATTTTTAAAATGTTGTGCTAATAATGGTAATAATGTATTTGGGAAAATTTCGGGTTGTAAAAAGGGTAACATTAAATACTGAAATGTATGTTTCCATTCTTTACCGTGTGGTTTTATAAAACGTCCATAATTCTTATAAGCTTCTAAATGTGCAATTTCATGAATTAAAGTAATTAAAAAACGAAATGGGTTTAAATTAGAATTAACTGTGATTTGATGCTTTCCGTTTGGTAATTTTGTATAATCGCCATGTCTTGTTTTTCGCTCTCCTTTAATTTTGACAACTAGATTATCCGTATTAATCAAATCTTGGATTAGTGGCTTTGCTGATTGTGGTATATATTCGAAAAGTGTATTTTGCATTGAGTTTATAATAAAACCTCTGTTTTGAATACTTATAAA
>CAJQQC010000060.1 GCA_905480385.1 uncultured Winogradskyella sp. | reverse complement strand
AGTCCATCTGTATTTTCTGTAGCTATTTTGACGTGAAGGCTAATTATCTGCTCTAATTTACCAATACTGTTTGTATCACTATTCATAATATTCTGCATTCCTGTTGTAAAATCTTCAGCAATTGCAATAATTATATCCTGTAGAATAGCCTGTTTAGAGCTTATATGATTGTAAAGACTCGCCGCTTTTATATCCATAGCTTTTGCCAAATCCCTCATAGTTACAGCACTATAGCCTTTGCTTTTAAAAAGTTTGGCAGCAACTCTAATAATTTCTTGTTTTCTTGTTTCTTTTGGCATTCACAGTATGCTATAAAAGTGTTAATTGGTATGTTATTACTTTAAAACTAGCTTCTAAATCAATAATTTTACATTTTACAAATATAAGCATGACCAACGAAATAATTTCTAACCCATTAATTGACAGATTACCTCCTCATTTAAAGCAGTTTATAAAACCGCAAGATTATGAAGATTATTCAGCTATAAATCAGGCCGTTTGGCGCTTTGTAATGCGCAAAAATGTCTCTTATTTAAGTAAGGTAGCTCATGAATCCTATACCAGAGGTTTAGACATGACTGGAATTTCAATAGATGATATTCCAAGCATGTATGGTATGAATCGTATTCTTAAGGAAATTGGCTGGGCAGCAGTCGCCGTAGACGGATTTATTCCACCTAATGCGTTCATGGAATTTCAAGCTTATAAAATTTTAGTGATTGCTTCAGATATTCGTCAATTGGAGAATATTGAATATACACCTGCACCAGATATTATCCACGAAGCAGCAGGGCATGCACCGATCATAGCGAATCCTGATTATGCAGAATACTTAAGACGTTTTGGTGAAGTTGGAGCAAAAGCTATTCTATCTTCTCATGACAATGATATTTACGAAGCTGTAAGAAAGTTATCTATTTTAAAAGAAGCAAAAAACTCAACGCAAGAAGAGATTTATAACGCTGAAAATAAAGTAAACATGCTTCAGAATAAAAAAGTACCTCTATCTGAAATGGCCCAAATCCGAAATTTACATTGGTGGACCGTTGAGTATGGTTTAATAGGAACTACCCAAAACCCAAAACTATATGGTGCCGGCTTACTCTCTTCTATTGGAGAAAGTAAATGGTGTATCTCTGATAAGGTCAAAAAAATACCATATTCTATTAAAGCAGCAGAAACTGAGTTTGATATTACAAAACCACAACCTCAGCTTTTTGTAACTCCTGATTTTGCATATTTGATGGAAGTGTTGGACGAATATGCAAGTACTATGGCACTCAGAAAAGGTGGTTGGCGTGGTTTAAACAAACTTATAGATTTTAAAAAAATTGGAACTATTGAGCTTAATACAGGATTACAAATTTCTGGTGTTTTTACAAATATGATAAAAGATGAGGATAATAATGTAGTCTTCTTTAAAACCAATGGTCCAACAGCATTGGCTAATCGCGAAAAGGAATTAATTGGACATGGTACTGAAACTCATAGTAATGGCTTTAGCTCACCAATTGGAAAATTAAAAGGCATCAATCTTGCCATTGAGAATATGAGTCCACGTGACTTAAAAGCATATAATTTTTACGACAATAAGCGTATTTCTTTTGAGTACGAAAGTGGTATTACAGTAGAAGGATTAAATATTACTGGCATCCGAAATCTTCAAGGTAAATTAATTCTAATCCAGTTTGAAGATTGTACTGTAAAGTATAATGATGATATTTTATTTTCTCCTGAAGATGGCACATTTGATTTAGCTGTAGGCTCTTCAATTGTATCTGCTTATGCCGGAAGTGCTGATTATCTATCTTTTGAAAATTTATACCATGTTTCTGAAAGCAAAACTGTTCAACCAGAAACTGATAATAGCAAAATTCAGCTTGAAAAATTATACCAAAACATTAGGTATATTCGAGTAAAAGATTCAGCTTCAGAAAAGGAGTTAGCTTCTATTTTAAAAGCATTAAAAACTAATCATGAAAGTGATTGGTTATTGGCTCTAGAAATTTTGGAATTATGTAATAAATTTAATTTTTCAGAATTGCAACTTAAAGCTTTAGCATACTTAAACAAACAGAAAACTAATCAACATAAAATTGCTCATCTTATAAAAGATGGAATAGAAATCATAAACAAAACCAATTAGATTATGGGATTATTCAGTTTTTTATTCGGAAATAAAAAAAACCAAACTCAACAGTACATAAACAAAGGTGCTATAATTTTGGACGTTCGCACACAAAAAGAATATGATGCTAGACATATTGAAAAAGCTACTCTTATTCCTCTTTCGGAGTTAAAATCAAGGTTACAAGAGATTAAAAGACTAAATAAACCTGTAATAGCCCATTGTGCAAGTGGCATTAGATCATCTCAAGCTACTCAAATATTAAAAGCAAATGGTGTAGATGTTATTAATGGTGGTGGCATAAATACATTAAAAAAGGTTTTAGAGTAACAGCTTTTCAAAGTCATCTTCAGCTTTAACCTGCTCGCCATTGTAAGTTAGTTTCCAACCTAAAGACTCTGTTAAAATATAAAACTTAGCTAACTCACTAATTAATCTATTCTGAGCATTTGATACTAGTGTGGATTTTTCAATCTTAACTTTTAATGAGGTATTTACTGTTTCTTTGATACTGTTGTAATCTTCAGCTTCAAATTGATTTAAAAAATCTTCTTTAATATCATAATATTCCAAATCTGGATTTATTGAAACTTCATGATCTGGTATTGATAAAATTTGAAGTGTTTTTGTGTCCTCATCTAATTTATAGGTTAGCTTTTCTAAATCATAGGCGATAGTCACTTTAGCATTAACAACAACAATAGCCTTTTTTTCAGCTATTAAATATTCACCTAAGATTTCTTTTGAGTTTTCGTAATTAAAAACCTCTGAGAAATAACCCTCAGAAACAACCAATTTCGATACGTTTTTTAACTGCTCTTGTATTAAATCCGATGAGTTATTGATAACTACTGTAGATTTGTGTGTACATTGTCTATACACCAGTAGAATGGTGATTGTAAGTAAAACACCAAATAGAAATTTTTTCATAATATAATATAATAAAAAAACACTAGCTTTCTTCTCTATCGAAGATTCGGCTAGTGCTATAGATTACCCTCATAATAATACTGTAAATATAGATTACTATTTAGAGTGTGATGTTATCTTAATGCTAAGAAATTATTTCTTTTTTAATTCTAGTTTTTCAGCAAAATAATCACAGAAATCTTTCATAGTTGCTGTCATTTTTTCGTCTTGGGTAGCTCTCTGAAACGTATCACTCATCGTTACTAATGTCTGATGAAAAAATTGTTTCATCTCATCGACAGGCATATCTTTTGTCCATAAATCTATGCGTAAAGTTTCTTGAGTGCTACCATCCCAAACGGACAGCATCATTGCTTTTGCTTCTTCATTTTCTATTCCACCATCTTGTGCAGACCATGTTAATTTTTCTGGTACTCGATTTTCATCTAGCTCTACGTTTAATTCAATTTTAGAATTCATAGTTATGTATTATCGTTTGGGTTTGTATTTTGATTTTTTAAAAATCTGATCACTTTCAGCTTGCATTAAGGATATGATATCTACATCTGAATGTTCTGCATAAGCACGTACAATTTGCCAGCCAATATATTGTCCTAATCTTCCAGGAGAATCATTATCAATGTCCAAATAAAATTTAGAAAATGGAGCAGGAATCGTAAAACGTGTAAATAACTTTGGGTCTGTACTAAATAACATTTCATTTTCTACAAAATGACTCCATATCTGCGCTTCATTTATTTCTGCCCAATTGATGTCTTCTTGACTATATCCAATTTTATCTGCATCAGAAAAATTAGGAATCATAACATCTTTAAAGTACAATAACTTTCCATGATATATTATCTCGTCCAAAAAAGTTTTTCGTTGTGATTGGTGTGCATATTTCATAGCATATTTCTCAGCAATTTCAGGAGTTATTTGGGATGGCTTCATCCTTTCGGCAAAATACACCGGTATGTTTTGATAGAACTCATGTTCTTCTCCTAAATAATTCATCAGGTTAATAATTAGCAAATCGGCTTGCAATACTAACTTATTTCTATAATCAACACCGTCAGCAACAGTAATAACCCTTGGTATTTTAAAGGTTTTATCGTAATACTTAACATGTTTAAAAAGATTTTCGAAACTTTCCTTTTCAGATTTAAAATCTGGAAACTGCTTTACACCTTCACTAAACATCTCCTTTTGCAAATCACTATTTATCGTAGTAATCCAAACAGAATCAGGTATTCTTTCAGGAAATAAAAACGGGTATACTTGCTTTATCTTTGGCAACTCTTTGGTGGTTGTTTTGGAAAACACCTCGTCAAATCGTTCTACCACAAAATCGATTTCTAGTGCATTTATTTCCTTTTCTAGTGAACTTTCATTTTTACAAGAGATAGACACACTGAAGACCAGAAGGCTTAAAATTTGAATTGATTTTACATTCATTTCAGAAATATTTTTAAAGCTAAATCCTTTACTTTATTTTTGTTTGCAAAGGTACACTTCTTACCCTAATAACCCGAAGATTATGCAAACAGAAAAAGTTATAGATTATATTGTTAATTGGCTTAAGGATTATGCTGTAAACGCAAAAGTCAATGGTTTTGTTGTTGGCGTTTCGGGTGGAGTAGACTCTGCTGTAACCTCTACACTTTGCGCTAAAACAGGACTCGATGTTTTATGTATCGAAATGCCTATACACCAGGCTGCTAGTCATGTTTCACGAGCAAACGAGCATATGGCGCAGTTAAAAAAGCACTTTTCTAACGTTAAAGAATCACGTGTAGACTTAACGCCTGTTTTTGAAGAATTTAAAACTGAAGTCTCATTAGATGCTGAACAAGCAACTGTAGATATGGCACTTGCAAATACCAGAGCTAGATTAAGAATGACAACCTTATACTACCATGCTGGCTTGCTCGGTCTGTTAGTTGCAGGTACAGGTAATAAAGTTGAAGATTTTGGTGTTGGCTTTTACACAAAATATGGAGATGGTGGTGTGGACTTAAGTCCTATTGCTGATTTACTTAAATCAGAAGTTTACGCTATCGGTAAGATGCTTAATGTTCCTGAATCTATAATGAAAGCAGCCCCTAGTGATGGTCTTTTTGGAGATGCAAGAAGTGATGAAGATCAAATTGGCGCATCTTATCCAGAATTAGAATGGGCAATGAAAATGAAAGATAAATGCAAAACCTCTGAAGATTTTAATGGGCGTCAAAAAGAGGTATTTGATATTTTTATACGTTACAATAAGTTAAACAAACATAAGATGATTCCTGTTCCAATTTGCGAAATTCCTAAAAAATTTATGTAAATTATATAATTTTTATTAAAATTATGTAAATTTTTATTGTTTTAGTATAACTCTTTGCTATTTTTGTTTAAGTAAATAACTCTCCTCCATTCACACTTTAAACTAGCAATTACTAAAATTTCCAATTATGACAAATATCCTATTGGTTGATAGTCATCCTGTAGTTAGAGAAGGCTTGAAACAAACTCTAAGTAAAAATAAAGATTACCGGGTCGTTGGAGATATAGGTAGTGGTCTTGAAATTTTTGAATTTATCAGAAAAAACAATGTAGATTTTATTATATCCGAAATAGATTTACCAGAACTCAACGGAATTACGGCATTACGTGCCATTAAAAAGGAACATAAGTCTATTAAAATTTTGATGTTTAGTCATCAACCTGAAGAGATTTACGCTATTAGTACCCTAAAAGCTGGAGCTTCAGGTTATCTTTCTAAAAGTTCACAACCTGATGAAATCTTAAAAGCTACCGATACCATTGTTAAAGGTAACGTTTACCTTAGTGAAAAAATGGACAAGCACTATAAATATAATGATACTTCAAAAAGTAGAACACAATTGTTTAAGCGACTATCAACTCGTGAAGTCGAAGTCCTTAAACTACTTTCTATAGGTAAGAAAAACAAGCATATTGCAAGTGAGTTAGAGATTAATGAAAAAACAGTTAGTACTTACAAAGCAAGATTATTCAAAAAACTGAACGTTAACAATGTTATAGATTTAGTACACCAAGCAAAACATCATGACCTAGCATAAGCTAACCACCTATGACTTTACCAAGCTTTCTGGAAAGTAACATCTTAAGACCCAAATAATCTTTTACATCTTCCATTAAAGACTTTGGATCGACTTCAGTTTTCAATGTTTCGTCTTTAAATGCCATGACTTTTTGATCTATCAAAAAACAGCGTAAGCTCAATATGGTTTGATTTACCAATTGTGGTACTGTATGACCTTTTTCTTTGGGTATAATCTGATTGCGTTCCCAATCATGAAGATTATACTTCTCGTCATCCATTAGTATGCCAGTTACTAAAGGCGCCATATTCTGATCTAGATTATTGATAAAATCTTTTGCAGAGAATGCTTCGTTTTGATTAAGATTATCAATAATAGAATAATACAGTGTCTTAAAATTAGCATCACTAAACTGCATCTCGTCTTCTTGAAGGTCTAGATATACTTTTTCGAAAACACGGGCTTCATGGACAACAGGTTCTAAAACCAAATCACCTGACGTTTCATCTTCTTTGAGGACCAAGTCTTCAAATTTTTCGGTTTTGTTACCGTAAAGTAGCAAGATTTCAATAATTTTTCTCTCTAACTCGTATTGGATATCGACCTTCTTTGTAGGTTTAGGCTCGGACTTTACAACATCAAAAGCCTTTTGCTCTTTTTTGTAATTCTTATTAGCTTCTTGGGCTTCCCTTTTATTAATTTGGGCTAGCGTACTAAACAATACCGACTCACTGATATCCATCAAACGGGCGCACTCTTGTATGTAAACTTCCTTTTTAATTTGGTCTGGAATCTTTGCAATGCTATTTACAATATCCCGAATCGTCTCAGCCTTTTTTATAGGGTCATTTTTAGTGTCTTCAAATAAAAGCGACGCTTTAAACTGAATGAAATCCTTTGCATTATCGCTTAGGTAATCTTTTACCTCTTGTAGCGTATTATTTTTGGCAAAACTATCAGGGTCTTCTCCATCAGGAAATGTGCATACACGCACATTCATACCTTGTTCTAGTATTAAATCTATACCACGAATTGATGCACGCATCCCAGCAGCATCACCATCAAAAAGTACGGTAATGTTATTGGTCAACCGTTTTATAAGACGAATCTGCTCTGAAGTTAATGCTGTCCCCGAAGAAGACACCACATTGGTAATACCACGTTGGTAAAACTGAATAACATCTGTGTAACCTTCAACCAAAAAGCAGTTATCTTCTTTAGCTATGGTTTGCTTGGCAAAATACAGACCGTAAAGTACTTTACTCTTATGGTAAATTTCGCTTTCTGGAGAGTTAAGGTATTTGGCCGCTTTTTTATCATTACCTAAAATACGTCCGCCAAAACCAAGTATTCGTCCACTCATGCTATGAATCGGAAACATTACACGGCCTTTAAATCTATCGAAATGCTTGTCTGGTTTAACAATCGTTAAACCTGTGCCTTCAAGAAATTCGATTTTATAACCGTTTTTAAGTGCCTCGTCTGTAAAGGCTTGCCACTCGTCTAAAGAATACCCCAGTTGAAACTTTTTTATCGTTTCTTCAGTAAAACTACGTTCTTTAAAATAGCTTAAACCAATCGCTTTGCCCTTGTCAGTTTTGTGCATAGTTTTTTGAAAGTACGCGTTGGCATATTCACTAACCAAATACAAACTCTCTCTTGTGTCTGCTTTTGCTTTTTCTTCGTCGGTACGCTCAGTTTCTTCTATCTCTATATTATACTTTTTGGCTAGGTATTTTATAGCTTCTGGGTAGGTAAAATGCTCGTGCTCCATCAAAAAGGTTACAGCATTGCCACCTTTACCTGTCGAAAAATCTTTCCAGATTTGCTTAACAGGAGATACCATAAAACTTGGCGTACGTTCCTCGCTAAAAGGGCTTAAGCCCTTAAAGTTACTTCCTGATTTTTTTAACTGCACAAAATCGCCAATAACTTCCTCTACTCGAGCAGTTTCAAAAACTTGCGATATGGTATTTTGTGAAATCAATGGTACTTTCTAGTAAGCTTGTAAAATTACAACATAAAGTAAAGGTTTAAAAAATTAATACTTAAGATAATTTGAGTTTATCATAAAATCCACCCATTTCATTTGGTTTACTATCATCTGTAATTTTATTATTAAAGGTAGTATCAATAAAACTTATTTATACCTTTTTATAAATTTGATAAAACAATTCTTCCAAAAAAAAATACGATTTAATTAAAAATTTATAATAATATTGCCGACGAAATTAATCCAAACAAATTATGACAAAAAAACTCATACTTCTATTTTGTTGTCTTTTTTTATCTCTTCAATTTGAAGCCCAAAACGCAATTGTAATTGCCGGAGGTAATATAGATGATGGAAACTTTAAACTGTCTTATAGCATAGGACAAGTTGCTAAGAAAAGTACCTCTGATACCAATGGGCTTTTTAATCAAGGAATACAACAGCCCTTTGAAATTTATAATTTATTTAGTTTATCTCTAGATGATAACGATATTTCAAATTTTGAAATTAAAGCCTATCCAAACCCTACAGTTGACCTCTTAACACTATCAATTAATAACGCTATTGTTAATAACCAGATAGTCAAAGTTTATGATCTTAATGGTAAGGTTATTCTACAAAAAGAAATAATACAAAATGAAACACAAATTGATTTTTCACAATTCAATGCAGGTGTTTATTTGTTCAATGTATTTGATAAGAATCATACTCTCATAAAAGCATTTAAAATTATTAAAAACCACTAACCAATTATGAAAAATTTTTTTTTCACTTTAATTATAATTTTAAGCATAAGTCTGGCCTATGGTCAAATACCTGAAACTATTTCGTATCAATTAGTCGTCCGTGACGGATCTGATGAACTTCTTGCTAACGCAAACGTAGGACTAAAAATAAGTATTCTCTCTGGCTCTTCAACTGGAACAGAAGTGTACTCAGAAGAACATTCATCTACTACAAATAGTAATGGTCTTGCCACTTTAGAAATTGGAAATGGAACTTCGGTTACTGGAGACCTTTCTACTATAGATTGGGGTGCCAACTCGTATTTTATAAAAACAGAAGTAGATCCCACAGGTGGAACCACTTATGTATTAGAAACCGTTGATGAAATAACAAGTACTCCATTTGCAACTTACAGTAAAACTGCGCAAGTAGCAGAAACAGCAGATTATAATACCTTAACCAATTTACCCACAACCATCTCCCAAGCACAAATAGATAAATTAGCGTTATTAACTGTAACTA
>CAJQQC010000059.1 GCA_905480385.1 uncultured Winogradskyella sp. | reverse complement strand
GAAGAATTAAAATCAATGGGAAAGGCGAATGGCTCACCAGTTTCCGTTAGAGCTATAGGTTATATTATTACAGGTCATGAGAATCATCATAATAACGTGATCAGAGAACGCTATTTATAACTTATATTTCAAATACTGTCCCGTAACTGATACTTTATTTTTAACGATATCTTCTGGTGTACCAAACGCTATAAGGTTACCACCGTTCTTTCCGCCTTCAGGACCTAAATCTATAATGTGGTCTGCGCACTTTATCAAATCGATATTGTGTTCAATGACTATTATTGAGTGTCCGATTTCAATTAGTGCTTGGAAAGACTTTAGTAATTTTTTTATATCATGAAAATGGAGTCCAGTTGTCGGCTCATCAAATATGAATAAGGTAGTGTCTCCACGAGAACCTTTACCTAAAAACGAGGCTAATTTAATACGCTGTGCCTCACCACCAGAAAGTGTAGAGGATGACTGTCCTAGGGTCACATAACCCAAACCAACATCTTTTAAAGGCTGTAGTTTCTTTTCTATTTTAGTTTGTTTATGCTCACCGAAAAATGCAACAGCATTATCAATAGTCATACTTAAGATATCATGAATGGATTTGCCTTCAAAGTTGACTTCTAAAACTTCTTTTTTAAAACGTTTCCCATTACATGTTTCGCAGGTTAAATGCACATCGGCCATAAACTGCATTTCGATAGTTACTTCGCCTTCACCTTTACAAGTTTCACAACGTCCACCATCTACATTAAAGCTAAAGTGCTTTGCTTGGTAGTTACGTATTTTACTTAACTTCTGTGATGCAAATAACGCTCTAATGTCATCGTATGCTTTTATATAAGTTACAGGGTTTGAGCGCGAAGAACGACCGATTGGATTTTGATCTATAAACTCCACATTTTCAATATTAGAAAAATTACCTTTTAGCTCTGTAAATTGCCCAGGTTTATCTCCAAAACCAGTCAATTTTTTTTGCAATCCGGGATATAGTAATTTTTTTACCAATGTGCTTTTTCCGCTTCCAGAAACACCTGTAATTACAGTAAGCATATTTAGTGGAAAAACTACATCGATATTTTTCAAATTATTTTCACGAGCACCAATGACTTCAATATTATATTTTGAAGTTCTTCTCTTTTTTGGCACCTCAATTTTTAATGTTCCGTTAAGGTAGTGCGCTGTTAATGAATTAGAAATAAGAATATTCTCAAATGTTCCTGTAGCAACAACTTGCCCTCCAAAAGTGCCTGCTTCTGGACCAATATCTATAATTTCGTCAGCAGATTTCATTATATCTTCGTCATGTTCTACTACGATGACGGTATTTCCTAAATCTCTTAGTGATTTTAAAACACCAATCAATCTTTCGGTATCTTTTGGGTGAAGTCCAATACTAGGTTCGTCCAAAATATACATAGAACCAACAAGACTACTTCCCAATGAAGTTGCTAGGTTAATACGTTGACTTTCACCACCTGATAATGTGTTTGATTTTCGATTTAATGTCAAATAATTTAATCCTACATTAGATAAGAATTGTAGCCTAGTATTAATTTCCTTTAGTAAACGTTTGGCTATTTTAGTATCGTGCTCGCCTAACTTTACATCTTTAAAGAATACGGATAATTCATCTAAAGGCAAATCTACTAAGTCCATTATGGTTTTGTTAGCAATTTTCACATAGCTTGCTTCTTCTCTTAGGCGTTTGCCTTTACAAACATTACATTTAGTTTTACCACGATAGCGAGATAGCATGACTCGATTCTGAATTTTGTAGGCTTTAGATTCTAGTTGAGCAAAAAAACTATCCAACCCTTCAAAATGTTTGTTACCTGACCACACTAAAGCTTTTTGCTCCTGACTTAATTCAAAGAAGGGTTTATGGATAGGAAAATTGAACTTATGAGAATTATTAACCAATTGGTCGCGATACCAACTCATACTTTCTCCTCGCCAAGGAAACACAGCGTTTTCATAAACCGATAGTGCTGTGTTCGGGATGACTAAATCGACATCAATCCCAATAACATCTCCGTAACCTTCACATTTTGGACAGGCGCCATATGGATTATTAAAACTGAATAAATGTGTGTTTGGTTCTAAAAAAACCAAGTCATCCAATTCAAACTTATTATTGAATCCTTTTTGCTTATTATCCGAAATAGACTCAATGATGCAAGAACCATCTCCTTCAAAAAAAGCTGTCTCCACGGCATCTGCTAGACGATTCAGAAAGTCTTCATCATCTTTGTAGACAATTCTATCGACGACTAGGTATAAGTTTTTGGTATTCTTTATCTCTTTTTCTAAGGCATCATCAATTCTTAATACTTCATCTTTTAATTTTACTCTTGCATATCCTTGTTGGAGTAACGTTTGTAATTTGTTTTTAATAGTTCTACCTTTTTCAAGTATAATTGGTGATAGAAGAAGTAATTTAGAGTTTTCTTCGAATTTTGAAATATAATCTATAACATCAGTCGTGCGATGCTTTTTTACTAACTCACCAGAAATAGGAGAATATGTCTTACCAATTCGAGCAAATATAAGCTTAAGGTAATCATATATTTCTGTAGTTGTACCAACTGTAGATCGTGGATTTGTGGAATTGACTTTCTGCTCGATAGCAATTGCTGGAGATATACCTTTTATATAATCTACTTTAGGCTTATTAAGTCGTCCTAAAAACTGACGTGCATAACTACTCAAACTTTCAACATAACGTCTTTGACCTTCAGCATATAGTGTATCAAAAGCTAAGCTAGATTTCCCTGAGCCAGATAAACCAGTAATGACTAAAAGTTTATTTCGGGGAATAACAACATCAATATTTTTTAAGTTGTGCAGTTTTGCACCTTTGATGATGATGTTTTCTTTAGGGTTAACATCTAAAATAACTGTGTTCATAGGATTTTTGATACAAGTTTTGCAAAGATACCATAACTAATCCATTGTCGAAAATGATAATATGCTAGATTAAATGTTAAAATTTGGGTTGAAATTTTGTTTTTTCGAAATGATTCTTGTTTATTTGAATTTATAATACTTTCAAAAACAGCTGCGTATACATAATATTACTTTAAGATTAAGCTAGGAACCCCAAACAAAGTCAAAACTTTGTTGCTTAAAGTATATGTTATGAAAAGAAAACTTATCGAAGACGCAGTTTTAGTCAAAAATTACATTAACGGAGATGAAAGTGCATTATCTATGTTGATAATGCGACACAAACAGAAAATATATAGTTTTATCTACTCGAAAGTATATGATAGAGATATCACTGAAGATGTATTTCAAGACACATTTATTAAAGTAATAAGAACCTTAAAAAGGGGTAAATATAACGAGGAAGGTAAATTTTTGCCCTGGGTAATGCGAATCGCTCATAATTTGGTGATTGACCACTTTAGAAGAAATAAACGTATGCCTAAATTTGATAACTCTGGTGAGTTTAGCATTTTTTCAGTATTGAGTGATTCGTCTTTAAATGCAGAAAAAACATTGATTAAAGATCAAGTAGAATCTGATGTTAGACGTATTATAGAAGAATTGCCTGAAGATCAGAAGAAAGTATTAATGATGCGCATGTATCAGGATATGAGTTTTAAAGAAATATCAGAACGGACAGGTGTTAGTATCAATACTGCTCTAGGTAGAATGCGCTATGCATTGATCAATTTACGTAAGGTTATTGAGCAGCATAATATCGTTTTAACAAATTGATATAATAAAGTACATTTTTTTGCGTTTTAAATGTCATATGAACAAAAATTACGCAAATGGCAAAAATTTACTCTGACTACACCCTAAAAAAAATACAACTTAACCCAAAAAAAGAAACAGTATACTTTCTGCTGAACTATTCTAAGGCTTTACGTGTTAATTATTATAAAAGCTTGGAGTTTGTAACACTCCTTAATTAGTATAAAAACCTTGATTTTAAATCAAGGTTTTTTTATTTACTTTTTGTTTTTATAGTATTTGGCTAAAACAGATTTACGGCCAATCGTTTTTGTGATAACATCTTTATCTAAATCCCAACCGCGAGCAGGTGAAAATTCTCTACCATACCATATAATCTGTAGATGTAAATCGTTCCAAGTATCTTTTGGAAATAAGCGTTTAGCATCTTTTTCGGTCTGAGCAACACTTTTTCCGTTAGTCAAATTCCAGCGATACATTAATCGATGAATATGTGTGTCTACAGGAAATGCAGGTACTTTAAAGGCTTGACTCATAACTACGCTGGCGGTTTTATGACCAACGGCAGGTAATTCTTCAAGATCATCAAAACTTTTAGGAACTTCACCGTTATGTTTTTCAATTAAAATTTTTGATAAACCGTAAATACCCTTACTTTTCATTGGACTTAATCCGCAAGGTCTTATAATAGCTTTAATTTCTTCGACAGACATTTTAATCATGTCATATGGATTATCTGCCTTTGCAAATAAAAGAGGCGTGATTTGATTAACACGGACATCAGTACATTGTGCAGATAATAAAACGGCAATTAATAATGTATATGGGTCCTTATGATCCAGAGGAATAGGAATTTCTGGATATAAGTCTTTTAACGTAGTTATAACAAATTCTACCTTTTCTTGTTTTGTCATTCATTGTATTTTTACAAAAACAAAATTAAACATTATGACGCATTTAAAAGTAGGAGACAAGGCACCAAATTTTGAGGCTCTAGATCAAGACGGAAATACAATAAAATTGAGCGATTACAAAGGGAAAAAACTAGTTGTTTTCTTTTATCCAAAAGCTAGTACACCTGGTTGTACTGCTGAAGCATGTAACTTAAACGATAATTTTAAGCGTTTTGAATCACTAAACTATGAGATTTTAGGAGTTAGTGCAGATAGTCAAAAAAGACAATCTAATTTTAAAAATAAATACGGTTTTGAATATCCACTTTTGGCAGATGAAGATAAATCTGTCATTGAAGCGTTTGGTGTTTGGGGACCAAAAAAATTTATGGGTAAAGAATATGATGGCATCCACAGAATTACTTTTGTTATTGACGAGAATGGTGTTTTAGAAAATGTTATTTTTAAAGTAAAAACTAAGGTACATGCCGAGCAAATATTAGGTGCTTAGCACAAAAAAATGCGATTCAACTGAATCGCATTTTTTTTATTTTTAAACTATAAGCTAGCAGTTATTTATGTAATACTTCTTCAGTTTCACAACCAAATAAAGCTTTTTCTTTAATGATTTTTGCAACACCTTCTGGCAACATTTCTTCCCAACCACTTTCTCCAGCTGCAATTTTTGCTAATACTTTCCTAGAGAAAATAGATAGGATAGAAGGGTCATAATCATTGATGTCAACTACCTTTCCATTATATTTAAAAAACTTGTAAAGCTCTTTCATTCGCGGATGTACTTTAAGATTTTCGCTAGATGTAACGCTACCGTTTTCATTTTCCATTGGGTATAAATAAACGCGTAAGTCCTTATAAAATAATTTACCAAATGCTTCAAGGATACCACCACTTAAATGGCGGTAATACTTTTCATCAAATATATCAACTAAGTTATTGACACCCATAGCTAGACCCATTCTTGCCTTAGAGTATTGAGAGAAGTATTCAACAAGTTTATAATATTCCTTAAAGTTGGAAATTAGTACGGTTTGACCAAGAGAGCAAAGTAGGCGTGCACGGTCCATGAAATCTTGCTCGTCAATTTCACCTTCAGCTCTAAGATTAGAGAGTGTGATTTCAAAAATAACCTGAGTCTTGTCTTTATCTACTTTATTTTCTTTAATGAACATCTCATAAGATTTCTCAAACATGTCCATATTTACTTTAGTAACAGGTCTAAAACTACCTCTTAGAGTTAATATGTTCTTCTTGTAAAGTACACGCGCAGGAAGTACGTTATTTCCGTCGGGTGCAAACATAACAGCATCAGTCATGCCATTTTTAACCAATTGTAAACTCATTAAACGATTGTCAACATTTTCAAAAACTGGACCTGAAAAGTTAATCGTGTCAATTTCTAATTGATCTTTATCTAAGTGGTCGTATAAGTATCGTAATAGTTTTTTAGGCTCGTTATATTTATAGAAAGCTCCATAGATAAGGTTTGTTCCTAAAACACCAAGTGTTTCTTGCTGTAACCTTGCATCGTTTTCTTTGAAACGAATGTGGAGTACAATCTCATTGTAATCTTGCTCTGGACTAACTTGGTATTTGATACCAACCCAGCCGTGACCTTTGTATTTTTTTGCAAAATCTATTGTAGCTACTGTGTTGGCATAGGTGAAGAAAATTTTATCAGGATGTTTTTCGCGAGTAATTCTTTGTTCCATAAGATTCATCTCATGGTCTAGCATTTTTCTCAAACGTGCCTCTGTAACATAGCGCTTATCATTTTCAATACCATAGATGGCATCGCTAAAATCTTTATCATAAGCCGACATGGTTTTTGCAATTGTACCAGATGCACCTCCAGCTCTAAAAAACTGTCGTACCGTTTCTTGTCCAGCGCCGATCTCAGCAAAAGTTCCATAAATATCAGCATTAAGATTAATTCTAAGACATTTATCTTTCAGAGATGGAATGTTCTCAAAATCCTTTTCAGCTCTATATTTAATTTCAGTCATAATTGTTGAATTTAATAGCACTACAAATGTACTGTTTTCGCATATCAAACAAAAAAATAACCTTATTTTTGTCTTAAACTTAACACAGTTGAAAGTTACATTTTTAGGCACTGGAACATCACAAGGAATTCCTGTTATAGGAAGTTCACACCCTGTATGTTTGAGTGATAATCCAAAGGATAAGCGCTTGCGTGTTTCGGTTTTAGTAGAATGGGATAATTACAGCTATGTTATTGATTGTGGTGCGGATTTTAGACAGCAAATGCTAAGAGCAAAGTGTACTAAGGTTGATGGGGTTATTTTTACCCATGAGCACGCAGACCATGTAATGGGTTTGGATGATATTCGCCCTTTTTTCTTTCGACAAGGAAATATAGATTTATACGCACATCCAAGAGTTATGAAAGCTTTGGAGCGCATATTTTCTTATATTTTTGAAACTGAAAATAAGTATCCAGGAGCACCAAGTGTTAACGAGCATTATATCGATGGAAACCCTTTTGCAATTGGGGATTTAAAAGTCGTTCCGATTGACGGACTACACAACACACTACAAGTTTATGGGTATCGATTTGATAAGTTTGCTTATCTGACGGATATGAAAACTGTAAGTGACACTGAAATAAAAAAGCTACATAACCTAGAAGTCTTAGTTATTAACGCTTTGCGTGAAGAGCCGCATGTGTCACATTTCAACTTAGAAGAAGCATTAGACTTCATAAGTAAAGTCAATCCAAAGCGTGCATATTTGACACATATTAGTCATCATATGGGCTTTCACAACGAAGTGCAACAAAAATTACCAGAAAACGTTTACTTAGCTTACGATAACCTCCAAATTACAATATGATATGAAAAGCAGAATCTTTATGTATTTGTTTATTTTTTCTGTATTACTGATAATTTTTCAGTACATGAATTCTAAAGGTATTATTGATAAGTATGAAAAAGATATAAAAAAGTTTAAGTCTAAAATTGCTGATTTAGAAAGTGAGCAGACAGACTTGAATGATAAAATTTATGATTTATCGTTCTTTAATATTGAAGGTGATGAGGAAGCTATAACTTATTTTGAAGATCAAGGTTTTAATTATGATGTGTTACTTCCTAAAATAAAAGACGGACTCCTAGAAATGAATGTTTATAAAGGTATAGATCATCCAATAATTCCTTATGTTTCGATGACAGATTCTAAGATTATGATTGACCGGATTAAAGTCTTAAATCATAAGTGGTTACTAACCAACTTTACGGATGGTAAACATTGGGGTGAACTATTTATAAACTATGAAGTTAATGAGAGTGGTGCGATTGACTATAAGTTGACGGATTATTTTTTGTATCCGATTAATTAGATTCGCTTGACTAACCAATCTTTAAACTCATAAAAGTTTTGCGGTGCAACACCGTGACCCACAGGAAATTCACTATAAGTGTTTTTAATCTCTAATTTGTCTAAAAATGGTTTGCTTCGTCTAGCCCAATCTACTGGTATAACTTGGTCTACACTACCATGAGAGCAATAGAAGTCTAGATGTTTATAGTTATCAGGATTTAGACTTTCTGGAATAATGGCTTCATTAACATAGCCGCTTAAAGCTATAATATTCTTTACTTTTTCTGGGTAAGTCAACGCTAGCGAGTAACTTAAAATCGTACCTTGACTAAAGCCTAACAACGAAACATTATTCTTATCTAAAGCATAAGTTTCACAAGCATAATCTATAAATTCTGATAAAATATCCCTTGAGGTTATTGCTTGTTGGTCATTACTCCATTTTCCTTTATCAGCATCAAAATTAATGGCATACCAAGCATTTCCGTAGGGTTGTAATTGATATGGCGCTCTAACAGAAATTATATACAGTTCTTCAGGTAACTCTGAAGCGAATGAAAATAAATCATTTTCATCACTACCGTAACCATGGCAAAGAATTAATAAGGGTGCATTTTCTGTTAACGTCGATGGACGTTTTATGTAATGAAGTTTTGAGGACATTTCTATTGTAAAGACTTAAATATTTTTTGAAACAAATCACCAATTATAGGCAGTTTATTAAGTTTTCCTGTTGCTGCACCAATAACTCCGTATGCAAATAGCGTTAAAAAGAAAATGTAAAAAGCCGAGGTTATTTCCCAACTATTAAACCCACCAACCACATAACCTAATATAAAGAACAGAATCCAAAGTCCTAATCCTTGTCTGACATGAAAAGCTGTAAACGCATTCTTTTTGTCCTGTGTTAAGTAAAAAGCAATCAAAGTACCTATAACTGTGATGTAAGCGATTATAGCAAATTGTTTACCTTCATTTATAGTTTGATCTGTCATTGATTACAATTCTATTTTGTTATTAGCAATAATACCGTAGGCTTTTCCTTTTAATTCAGAGCCTAGGAAGCAGCTGTTCTTGGATTTAGAATGAATATCGTTTTCACTGAAAGTATACTTTGCGTCTGGATTAAATAGGGAAAAATTCGCTTTTTGACCTTCATTGATAGCATATTCTTCAATTCCAAATCTTGATTTGCCTTTGGTCAACAAAGCCACAGTTTTTTTGGTAGTATAGATATTTTGAAGCGCTCCAAAAGCAGATTCCAAACCAATGGTTCCATATGAAGCATGGTCAAATTCTACTTTTTTGTTTTCTATGTCGATAGGGTTGTGGTCTGTAGTGACCATATCTATTGTTCCATCTCGTAAGCCTTCAATTAGTGCATCGATATCATTTTGAGTTCTTAATGGCGGTAAAACCTTGAAGTTAGTGTCAAAATCTTGGAGCTTGTCGTCAGTAAAACAAATGTTATGTATTGCAACAGAGCAGGTAACGTCAAGTTTTTTAGCTTTTGCTTCTCTAATTAACTCTACAGATTTTGATGTGCTTATGGTTGGTATGTGAAGTTTACCCTCGGTATATTCAAGCAGGAATAAATCTCTGACTATTTGAAGTTCTTCAGCCAAAGCGGGATTTCCTTTTAAACCTAGTTTGGTGCTATTGATATTCTCGTTCATGACGCCACTTCCTGATATCATTGACTCTTGAGGAAAAGAAAAAACTAATCCATCAAAACTATTGGCATACTGTAAAGCGATTTTCAATAAGTTGGGATTAGTAATGGGCTTTTGGTAATCGTAGAACGCTACCGCTCCAGTATTTTTCATATCAAATAACTCTGCTAGGTCAATACTTTCAGAAGCTTTGGTCAATGCACCAATGGCTTTAAGATTAACCGCATGGTCATTGGATTTTGATGTTACAAAGGTAATATCAGAGTTGCTGTCAATAACTGGATTAGTGTTAGCGTTGAGTGCTAAGCTAGTAAATCCAGATTTTGCAGCAGTATTCAATCCATTAGCAATAGTCTCTCTTTCTTCAAAACCAGGTTCACCAAAAGACACAGAACTATCAAACCACCCTTGAGAAACATGAAGGTTGTCTAATTTAATTTCTTGGTAATTCTTAGGGTTTGAAATGCGTTTAGAGATCTTTGTAATGATGCCGTTTTCAATTAAAATATCAACGTTTTGATTGTGGAAATCACTTTTAGAATCAACGACGGTAGCAGATTTTATGAGTGCATTCATTTAAGATATTTTAGAATTAGCGTTTCTATAATTAAAAATACTAGCGCAAAAATAACAAACCATTTCCATAGCGCGTTAATACTTGCGTTACTTTTTACAGTTTCTATTGCTGATGATAGTGAAGTGTTAACCGAGTAATTGCTATTATTGCTAAGGTTGTAGTAATTAAGATTACTTTCATTACGCTTAAAATTAAAACTTAATTTTCTCAATAACTCCATGTTGTTCTTTACAACCAAAATTCCAGCTGAATTGGGATAGTTATCTGTAGTAACTATACTTACTTTTTTACTAAATGTTTGTTGTAATGGTATTATTTTTTCACCATCTTTTTCTAAACTCAGAATTGCATCTTGTCCGATTTGTGTATTAATATCAATGGTATTTGCGTTTCCTATACTGTAATATAATTGAGGAATTTCAAGACTTTGTTTAGCAATATTATAAAGTGCGGGTACAATTAATGGCGATTTTTTAAAATTACTGTTTATTGAATTTATTGGCGCTGTAAACAAAAATATCTTGCCACTACCAATTAGGAAAGCGCTATTATCTTCGTATCTATAAATTGCATTTTCATTAGAATTTAGTGTGTAGTATGAATTAACCTTTGGATATTGAAAATTAGAAACCCGAGTGTAGAACGCATCTTTTAAAATTGGATGGTCATAATTAATTGAAGTGACTCGTTTTTCAGATGTAAATGCATTTGTTATATATTGAATTTTTAATTCATTAAGTAGTTGATTATAAGCATTAATGTTAATATCATCTGATGTAATTATTAAAATACTTCCACCATCACTTTTAAAAGCTTTTAAAGATGAAATTAAGGCGTTAGATATTGTTTCAATTTCATTTAGAATAATTAGATTTTGACTTTCAATAGCACTATAGTCTAGGGATTTATAGTCGAATGAATTGTATATAAACTCATCATCCGTATATAGCTTTTTCAGGAAGTTATCCGAACCTTCATTAATACTCAATACTTTTATTTTATCATTTTTATTAATATTGAAATAAAAGGAATTATCGTATTGTAGACTCGCATCCTCAATAGATAACATACCATTAAACTCAGAGTTATTAGAAATTGTAAAACTTGTTTTCGACTCGTTTGTAATATCAACTGATGTTTTGGCAACTAATTTTTGGTTATCATATAATGCTACAGAAACATTTTTAATAGGCTCTCCTAGATGAGAAAGATTCACACCAATTTCAGTATTCTCGTTAGTGTATTTATCAACGTAAACACTATCAATACTTATATTATTGCTATAAATAGCTTTGGGTTGGACCAATTTTAGGGTTACAGAACTATCTGCATTGAACTCTAATGATTTGTCTTTTTGTTGAAAATCTGATACTAAAATTAAATTTTTCACTGAAGTAACATCTTTAGAAAAGTATTGCTTCCCTTTTAGATAAGCCGATTCATAATCGAGTTGTGTAGGTGAGTGGCTAAGTTTTATTAAATCATTTGCTATGGCTTTGATGGAAGTATTTCTGTAAGTGTTGTCATTTGTAAAAATCGTTAATTCTTCTGCTTCCCTATAACTTTTTAAAACATCTTGAATGGCCTCATTTAGTAAACTACCATTTTTACCTTTGACTTGCATGCTAAAAGAGTTGTCTATATAAATGACCGTTTCGTTTTTAGCATTAAAAGTGCCAGAATTAGTTGTAAATGGCTGTGCAAAAGCAAACACCAGACATGTTATGAGTAACAAACGTGTTATTAGTGTGAGCCACTTTTTTATTTGAGAACTTTTACGAGTTTGAAGCTTTACATTTTTTAAGAACTTGACATTGGTAAAAGCAACTTTTTGAAAACGCCTTAGTTGAAATAAGTGAATGATAATGGGAATTAGCAGTAGAAGTAGTGCCCATAGAAGTTCAGGATGTTTATACTGCATTCGTTTTTTTAAAGTTTAGATAATTCAAATATAGGCATTGAATAAAGATTACAAAGCGTCGATTTTGAGAAATTTAACGTTTACATTTTAGCAGAAGAAAAAATAATCTACCATTGACTTCATATTTAGATTGTCAAAGTATAAAA
>CAJQQC010000058.1 GCA_905480385.1 uncultured Winogradskyella sp. | reverse complement strand
CCAAAAAGAAGAAGAAACTGTTATCGAATCGATGCCGAACAGATGAATATTGAAATCACGCGTGGGCGCTCAGAGATTTACGATATTTTAACGCATTTGACATTTCTTTTTATAGAATCTCACAAGATCAGTAAACGTGTTTTGATTGATGATAAAGGGACGACAATTCGCGATTGGGGAAAATTAGAATTTGCTGTTAAGAAAGGTAAAAAACTAACTCAAACAGAGCGAGAAATTGCTATAACACATACGGCACACATATTAGGAAGAACCTTTAATGAAATCTCTGAAACGTATTCAGAATTTGCAACAGAAACTCAGCCAGAACGTTTTTTAAATATTATATATTGGTTAGGCAAATTAGCAATTGAAGAAGCGATACATAATAATAAACGTACGGTGACTTTTAGCCCCGTTTTAAGAGAGCGTTTGGGTCACCATATTCATGGCGAATTTTGGGCAGACGATATTAAAGCAGAACTACATAAAAGAGACTTATTAAAACGCCCGATACATATCATAAGCGCTAATATGCATAGTGTTATGAACTCTCTTTTTGCTGAATCAGCACTGAAAAAATCAAAGCAACAAAAGGATATTTATGATATTTATGAAGACTTAAGTCAACCAGAAAACAAAGTAATGAGGGGCAAGGTTGAAAAAATTGCTCTAAAAAATGGAATGACTTACATTGAAGATACTTCAGGTACTAACATAAATGTTCAGATTTTTGACACCGCTCAAGTTGATTTTTCAAAAACAGGATTTGATTACAATTTAGATAAAACAGAAACTAAAGCTGTGATTATAGTCATGGATTATGCCTTTGGAGAACAGGCTTATGAAACTATGGACGAGCTTTTGAAACCTGTTTTAATAGGTAACAAAAAAACACATTTAGATGTAAAATCTATTTCTATAATGGGAAAAGCAGGCATACTTCAAGGCGGGAAGGGCGATGTTATGATTCCGTCTGCTCATATTTTTGAGGGAACTGCAGACAATTATCCGTTTAAAAATGAGTTAAGTAAAGAAGATTTGATAGATTGCGGTGTCGATGTTTACGAAGGCGCAATGATTACTGTTTTAGGGACATCGCTACAAAACAAAGAGATACTGAAGTTCTTCAAGAATTCGACATGGGATGTCATTGGTCTAGAAATGGAAGGTGCGCACTATCAAAAAGCGATACAAGCTGCTTCTAAAGTCAGAGGAAGTATTAATGAAGATGTAAAAGTGCGATATGCCTATTATGCAAGTGATAACCCTTTAGAAACAGGAAGCACATTAGCTTCAGGTGGATTAGGAACAACTGGCGTTAAGCCCACATATGTTATAACAAAAAAGATATTACAACAGATATTTAATTAATAGATTATGAGTGATAATACAAATTCAACCCCTCAAAACGATGAGGTAGATTTAGGACAATTATTTAAAATAATAGGGCAATTATTTAAAAGCCTATTTAACTTTTTTAAGTCAATATTAAACGATTTATTTCGAGTAGCTATTTACTCTCTTAAGCCATTCGTTAAAAATATTAAAATGGTTAGTGCTATTTTAATAATTGCAGCTTTAATGGGGGTTTTTTTAGAAAAATACAGTAAAACTATTTACACATCAGATATGTTGGTTAGGCCATATTTTGATTCAAAATATCAACTAGCAAATAATATAGATTATTTTAATACTTTGGTAGATGAAGGAAACATCAGTGAGTTATCAAGAGTCTTTGAAATTGACAGCTCTGAAAGTGCGAGTCTTTTGGGTTTTGAAATTGAAATTGGACCACAGACCAAAAATGATATTATTAAAGAATATGATGGGTTTTTGAAAACTATTGACAGTACATTAGCAACTACTATAACGTATGATGATTTCATTGAAAATAGAGATATTTTGAATGGATCAACTTTTAGAATTACAGCTGAATCTTCAGCTAGTGATGTTTTTGGTAAATTAGAAAATGGTTTTAATAAGACCTTTGAAAACAACTATTCTAAGAAAAATAAAATATTAAGAGATTCGTCTATTGTAATTGAAAAGAAAAAGCTTTTAAGGGATTTAAAGCGTATTGATAGTATCCAGAAAATCTATCTTGAAGTTATAAAAACAGAATCAGAAAAAGAATCCGTGATTTTATCTAATGGAGACATGACAGTTTCTCAAGAAAAGACAACAACACGGGAATACGAATTGTTACAAGAAGAAATGAAGATCCGTAACGAACTGACAGCCTTAGATGAAAAGCAGATAACGGAGAGCGATTTTTATGACGTATTATCTTCATTTGAAGATGTAGGAGGAGTTAAAAAGGTTAGCATATACCTAAGATATCCAGTTCTTTTTCCATTGATTGCTTTTGGGTTAATGATTTTAACGTTTGTTGTTTACAAAACATTTTATTTTATAAAAGAATATGAATAATGTTTTTTATGACTCTGTAATACTTAGCAGTGATACCTATTTGTGTTAAATAATGATAGTTGAAAAATTAAGATTAGAAGGGTGCCTAAGTCTGCAACCCAGAGTTTTTAAAGACGAAAGAGGTAGTTTTTTTGAAAGCTTTAACAAAAGAGATTTTAAAGAAAAAACAGGCTTAGATATTAATTTTATTCAGGATAATCAATCTGTTTCTTCGAAAGGAGTTCTTAGGGGATTACATTTTCAAAAAGGAAATAAAGCACAGGCTAAGTTAGTGCAAGTTGTTAAAGGAAGAGTTTTAGATATTATTGTTGATATAAGACAAGAATCTAAAACCTTCGGGCAATATTTATCTTTTGAATTATCTGAGCAAAATAAAATTCAATTATTTATACCAAAGGGTTTTGCGCACGGGTTTTTAGCATTGGAAGACGATACTGTTTTTAGTTATAAATGCGACGAGTATTATTGTAAAAATTCAGAAGGAGGAATCCGGTTTGATGACCCCTTATTAAATATTGATTGGCAATTTCCTGAAGAAGAAATAGTTCTTTCGGATAAAGATAAATCACTCATTTTTTTCAAAGATTTAGGAAAATGAAGTCAATATTGGTAACTGGAGGCGAGGGTCAATTGGCATTATGTATTAAGGACAGAATAAGTTTTTATGATGATTATAAATTCATCTTTAAAAGTTCTTCTGAACTCGACATTACAAACGAATCATTAGTACATACTGTAATCAAAAGCAACTCATTTGATTATTGTATTAATTGTGCGGCCTACACATCAGTTGAAAAAGCAGAAAAAGAGCAAAAGACTGCTTTTGAAGTTAATGGTAATGGGCCCAAGTATCTAGCTGAAGCTTGTAAGTTGTCAGGAACAATACTTATTCATATATCCACAGATTATGTTTTTGATGGAATAAATAAAAAGAAGCCTTATATAGAAACTGATATTGCAAACCCAATAAATGTCTATGGCCTATCTAAGCTAAAAGGAGAAAATGAAATAAAGAAGAGTTATAAAAAACACTTTATCCTTAGAACTTCTTGGCTATACTCTGAGTATGGTAATAATTTTTTGAAGACAATGTTAAGTTTGTCTAAAAAGAAAAGTGAAATAGAAGTTATTAATGATCAGATTGGAGCTCCAACATACGCAGGGGATTTAGCAGACTTGATATTGAAAATTATTATCAGTTCCAGTAAGTCTTATGGGTTATATCATTTCAGTAGTTCTGGTACGTGCAGTTGGTTTGACTTTGCTGTTGAGATTTTTAACCAGACTAGAGCCAGTATCATAGTAGATAGAATTAGTTCGGCAGACTATTTAAGTAATGTTAAAAGGCCTCATTATGGGGTTTTGGATAATACAAAAGCTAAATCTAACTTCAATATTAATAATAAAAACTGGCGTGATAGCTTATCATCAATGATTAATAAATTAACTTAAAATTATCAAATGCGTTTTACAATAGGCTGGCTCTTGATTTTAGCTATTTTATCATTTTCCTGTAATGATGGTAAACAAAAATCTAGTCAAGACGATAAACCAATTTTCAAGATAATTGAATCGAATGAAGAGGTAGATAGCCTATTTGTCATTCAAGAAATTTCAATTCCTCCAAAAGAGAATTGGAACTACAGGGGATTAGAGTTGGTTAAATCTGAAAAGGAATCTTACGAAAGACAAAAAGCTTTTAACTTAAAAGTAAAACAGAATGCATCGGGATATGCAGTTGTTATTATTCCTAAAATTAAATTAAACCAATTAAAAAGTAAATATAAAATTTCATTTATAGTTAAAAGAGGTGATATCGGTAATCATTTAGGTTTAAGACTGTCGGGAGAAGCGCCACAAAGATTAGATGTTGTATTTAATACAGAGAACGGAAATGTTTCTGAAATTTTAAAAGCAGGAAATTTCATTACTAATGAATTAATTAAGATGAGACCATTAGAGAATAACTGGTATCAATGTATTATCACCGCTGAGATAAATAGTAATAATATTAACTTTTACCTTGGACCTACAACAGGCTCAAGACCTATAAAATCATGGGAATCACTATCAACAAATAGTAAAGGTATGGATATGCTTTTAGTACCGTCAAGTATTACATTTGAAGAAATAGAGTAGTCAAATAAATTTTTTAATAGCCAATTATTTTGTGTTGCACCCATGTAATCTTTAAAAAGACCAATTGACTTAAAAAAGAAAATGTAATATCTCACTTTTTTAGTACTCTAAAAATAGACGATATTTGTTGAGTG
Source organism: uncultured Winogradskyella sp. (assembly GCA_905480385.1). Taxonomy (GTDB): domain Bacteria; phylum Bacteroidota; class Bacteroidia; order Flavobacteriales; family Flavobacteriaceae; genus Winogradskyella. The sequence continues at coordinate 6,157 of CAJQQC010000058.1, read as the reverse complement.
TTGAAGGAGTATGAGCAAAGTCTAATTATATAATCACAAAAATTAAGTTTCAGAGAATAATTATTTTTAAACTCTCTTAAAAAAATACACATATGAATCATAGGATTGCTATTATTGGATTAGGTTATGTAGGATTACCGCTAGCAGTGGAATTTGCAAAGAAATATAAAGTCATAGGTTTTGATATTAATGAGAAAAGGATTAATCAATTAAAATCTGGTCGGGATGATACTTTAGAGGTTAGCGATGAGGATTTGAATTCTGTTATTAGAGATAGATTTGATATAGGCCTTACTTTAACGTTTAATAATGAAGATATTAAGAATTGTAACACATATATTATAACTGTACCCACTCCTATCGACAGAAATAACAGGCCTATACTGAAGCCATTACTTAATGCCTCCAAAACCGTTGGAAAGGTATTAACAAGTAATGATATTGTAATATATGAGTCTACAGTTTACCCTGGAGTAACCGAGGATGAGTGTGTTCCGGTTTTAGAGAAGAATAGTGGCTTAACATATAATAAAGATTTTTTCTGTGGTTATTCTCCAGAACGTATTAATCCAGGTGATAAAAATAGAACCTTAACCAAGATAAAAAAAGTAACATCTGGATCAACTAAAGAATCAGCTTTAAAAATAGATAACCTATATCAATCAATAATTACCGCAGGCACTCACTTAGCCTCTTCTATAAAAGTAGCTGAAGCATCAAAAGTAATTGAAAATGCTCAACGCGATGTAAATATTGCTTTTGTTAATGAGCTAGCGATTATTTTTAATAAACTTAATATAGATACTAATGATGTATTAGAAGCAGCAGGTACAAAATGGAATTTTTTACCATTCAAACCAGGCTTGGTGGGTGGACATTGTATAGGTGTAGATCCTTTTTATCTGGCGCAAAAAGCTCAAGAATTAGGTTATTATTCTGAGATTATTTTAGCTAGTAGACGCCTAAACGATAGTATGGGTGAATACATAGCAACAGAAGTTTTAAAGATGATGATTCTTAATGGAATACAAGTAGAGTCTGCAAACATTCTAATTTTAGGAATTACATTTAAAGAAAATTGTCCTGACATAAGAAATACCAAAGCCGTAGATGTTTATTATTCTTTAAAAAAATATATTAATAATATAAATGTTTATGATCCTTGGGCAAATTCTGAAGAGGTTAAAGATGAGTACGGGATAGAGATACTAAATGAGGTTAAAAAACCATACGATGTTATTATTCACGTTGTTGCTCACAAGTTGTTTAAATCTTTTCCTTTTTCAGATTACAAAAAGAAGGATGGTATTATTTATGACGTAAAGGGAAACCTTCCTAAGAAACTTGTTACACAGCGACTATAACTTTAGTCTTTAAGAAACATAATTTGACGTAACCTTTTATACTAAGACAATGAAAAAATATATAACAATTCTTATTGCTCTACTGCTTTTTTCTTGTAATAAAACAAAAGAGGTGACCATTATTCCCTACAAAGATTGGGACTTAAGAGGTGTAAATTTTACTAATACAGAATATTTTTACCAAGGACAGAAAGTTTTTAAAATTAGTATTGATAAAGAGACTAAGGATTTTGCTGTAATTATAATCCCAAAAATTAAGCTTAATTACACAGGAGGAAATTATCGGATTAGCTTTATCGTTAAAAAGGGAGATATAGGAAATCTTATGGGACTTAGAATTGCTGGAGTTCCCCCAAAACAAACGGATATTATTTTTGATTTAAATAATTCAGGAGACTTCAAGTCTAAAAAAACAGAAGACCTTACAAAAAACGAAAAAATAGAAATCACACCTTTGAGTGATAATTGGTTTAGATGTTCTGTTGAAACAGAATTAGACTCTAGTTCAATAAGTTTAATTATAGGTCCAACTATAGGTAATAGACCAATAAGAATTTGGGAGTCATTGTTAGATAACAATAGGTCTATTGATTTATTTTTTATCCCCGAGAGTCTAACTATTAAAGAGTTATAATAAATCAATAAATTTATTTTCATCAGAGGATGCTTAAAAAAATCACAAAACAAAAAAAAATAGTCTTATCAAACTTTATTTCTCTAAGTTTTTTACAGGGAGCTAATTACATTTTACCGTTGATAACCCTACCATATTTAGTTAAAGTTTTAGGCATAGACAAATTTGGGTTGGTAATGCTGGCACAGTCTGTATCCTTGTTTTTTTTAATTGCTGTCAATTTTGGTTTTGACATAAGTGGGACTCGGGAAATAGCAATTCTAAAGAGTCAAAAAAAGGATATATCTAAAACATTTTGGTCAATAATTATAATTAAGCTAGCATTAGTAATTACTTGTTCAGTAATCCTTTTTATTATAGTTAAATCTGTAAATCGATTTAATGAGAACGAAACTATTTATTTTTTAAGTTATGGAGTTGTTGTTGGTCAATCAATATTCCCTGATTGGTACTTTATGGGTATTGAAAAAATGAAATTTGTAACCATCACTAATGTAACGGCTAAAGTAATTTTTACAATCTTAATTTTTCTTTTTATTAAATCCGAACAGGATTTTTATTATGTACCAATATTTAATTCTTTTGGGTTTATACTTGCAGGCGTTCTTGGTTTTTCATTAGCATTAAGGCAAATTAAATTTGTATTACCAAGCAAGACTCTAATTAAAAGTTTATTTGTAGATTCTGTAAGTCTATTTATTGGGAAGTTCTTTACAAATTTTTACACCTCTACAAACCTTATTATTTTAAGTTTTTTTACGGGAGATGTTTTAGTCGGTGTTTATTCTAGTATAGAAAAACTATTAACAGCTATCAGAAGTGTTTATATTCCCATATATCAATCAGTTTTCCCATGGTTTTCTACTCAACAAGGACAAAAAAAGATTAATATTTTTCATAAAATATTATTAGTTGTTTCTGTTATTGGTATTGTGATATTTTTTGGAGTCTTATTTACTGGCGATTTTGTTTTAGACTTTATGTTTGGCGACCCAGAAATTAACAAATACAGTTATGTGTTTAAAACATTAGGAATTATAAGTCTATTATCAGGTTTAAGTATGGCTTTTATTTCATTTTACTTACCATCTGAAAAATTATATAACTTAAGGATGAAAATATTTATTATTGTAGGTATTTCAAACTTTATATTAAGTGTTATTTTAGTCAGGTTATACTTAATTAATGGGAATTTGGTTTGTGTATTAATTTCAGAAATCCTTTTATTAGCGTTAGGGTTTTACTATTATAAGCAACATGCTAAAGGGAAACTCTCTTAGCAACTATTTATTTGACGATTAATTAAATGATAATAACCTTAATAATAACACTACTACTTGTTTTTTTTTCTATAAAAAAACCAATGTACGCTCTTGCAATGATTTTGCAATCTAACCTTATTAGAGCTTTACCACATGTAGATCTCTCAAATGTTGATTATCATGATGTAAATCCTCAAAGTGTATATTTTACGATTGTTCTTCCATACATATGTTATTTTATAATATTCATCGTACACTTAAGAAAAAAATCGTTAAAGTATGTTGTAGACTTCTCAGATACATTTTTTCTGTTGTCAATTGTAATTATGTTTTTTTACTCATTTGTTTCATCTAGTATTGTTAACAGTATAACTTATTTTTTTCAGTATGTATTGATTGGACTTCCTTTTTATTATTTAAGCAAACTCTTTTTATTTAACATAAAGCAAGATGTTTATGAGTTATTGAAAGACTTTTTTGCTGCCACCATTGTTATAGCCATAATTATGTGTTTAATAGCACTTTATGTTGCCAATCACTTAGATTTTTTAGACCCAATGTATCATAGGAGGTTTAATATAAGAATAGCAAGGGTTTCGGTACCTGGAGTTATACCCTTAGTACATGCACAAACTATAGGATTTGCAATAGTTATATTATTTTGCTCAATTTATACAAATGGTAAAATTTTAAAAATCCCTAAAAGCAGAAAAATTGTTTATCAAGTTCTGGTATTAATGTTTTTGGTATTTAATCTTTTTTTGGCTAATGCAAGGGGTTTAATTTTGTCAACAGTAGTTGCGTTAATCATTTTCCTTGTAATGTATCCAAGAAAAATAAGTAAACGTGTTAAATATATTTTAACCTCTATAACAGTTGGGGCAACATTTTATGTAATTAAGTATACTAATATTGAAGCTTTATTTGGTAGACTGTTAAATACATTTAATAAAGGAGACGGTTCTATTGTTCAACGGAATGCTCTGTATGATAAAGTAATTAAGAATATTACTTCCAATCCAATTTTTGGACTTGGAACCAATGGTTTTGAAAACGGTTATTATCCACACAATATATTTCTAGATTATATTTTATCATTTGGTCTTTTAGGATGGGTTTTGTCTATTGCCTTAATTATTGTTTTATTTTACATGTTTTTTCACACTGTTAGACTTAAAGGTAAGCACCCGTTAATTGTATTGTTATTTGCACTTGTTATGTATTTCTTTATTGAAACATTATTTAGCTTTACATTATGGATGCATAAAGGTTTTTATTTAAGCATAGGGATATTTATGCTTTGTAAACATTTGATTGTAACAAATAGGATAAGCACAATAAGTTTAAAGCAAAAAAAGTAAAAAGATAATTTAGAACACATCCATTATCGAAATATGACTAATACACTTTTCAATAAAAACACACCTGTATCCTTAGCGATTATTTTAATAGGCTTAATACCATTATCTTCTGAAAGGCTAGAGTCAATTTTTGCTATTATTTTTTCGCTATTGGTTGTGTTTACAGTCTTTTTAAAAAAGAAAATTTATAATAAAAAGATAGGCTTAGGACCATTTATTATAAATAGTACTCTTTTCTTAGTTTTATTAATAACATTTCTTAATGGTATCAATAAGGAGGTCTTCAGAATAATGGAAACGCGAGTGTCATTGATTGTGTTCCCAATATTGATGTATTTTATTTCCGTATGCTTTAATAGGAATGAAATTATCAGACTTTTTAATACTTGGAAAACAACTTTTTTTATTTCATGTGTCCTATTTTCATTAATAGCCCTGGTTTTATTTAGCATATATGCCAATCCATGGGTGCCAAAATATGGTGCACAATTCTTTCAATATGCCGTTTTAGATCACCCTTATTTTTCAAGGCATCCAGGCTATCTTTCTGTTTTTTTGAATATTTCTGTTTTGATAGGTGTTAATAATCTTATAGAAAAAAAAAGTATTCTAAGTAAAATGTTTTATGGTATTGGAGCATTATTAAGTGCCATACTGATTTTTTTATTTTCAATAAAAATAGCCATTGTAGCACTTATCTTTTCTTTTTTTGCTTTAGTTATTATAATGAAAATAAAAAGAACATATTTGCTTTCGCTTTTTTCATTATTATTACTTGCTGTGACTATTTTATTTATCAAAGTGCCTGATAGATTTAACAGATTTGCAGTTTTTTTGAATCCAGATATAGTTTCAGCCAATCAAGAACACAATTCGGTTTTTCTTCACAAACAAACTATAGTTTGCGCAATGGATATTTTTAATAAAAATTTAATTAAGGGTGTCGGGATTGAAAACTCGAAAAGCTTAGTTAATGACTGTGTAAGAGAAACTTACCTGTATAGTCCTAACGTAGTCTATAATTCACACAACCAATATTTAGGGTATGCACTCAACTCAGGAATAATCGGTCTTTTAATATTATTTTTTGTATTATTTGTTGCGTTTAAAAAGTCTTACAGAAAACAAAAACTTTTATTTTCAATATTGGTTATTTATTCTATTACATTTTTGACAGAAAATATAATAGAAAGACAATCAGGAGTGATATTATTCAGCTTTTTAATTAATATGATAACTGTATTAACGATAAAAGATGTAAAAGCCCTGAAAGATAAAACTAAATTATTTGAGGATAAATAGAAATAATTAAGTTTTCAGAATACAAATAGATCTCATGGGGTATTAAAAACTTTTAAAAAAGGTGCTGCCATTCTTTCAATAGAATAATTTTCTCTACAAAATTCGGAAATAGACTCTCTATTTCCTATCCAAAACATTTTGTTTTTTGTAAAAGATATTATTTTACTACTTAAATCATTTATATTATCGGTTTCAAAAAACTCAGAATTAATATTAGACCTAGAGGCTTCAATT
>CAJQQC010000057.1 GCA_905480385.1 uncultured Winogradskyella sp. | reverse complement strand
CATATGAATTCCATTAATGTTCATACCTGTATTTTTAACGATGCGCAATAAAAGGGGTATTTGATGTATAGAAATTCCAAACTTACTATCGATATGTCCTACTGAAATATTTGTATTTCCACCAGCCATTACATGAGGATTTATACGAATACAAACAGGAACCTTTGGATGCTTTGTACCAAACTGTTCTAGTATTGAAAGGTTGTCAATATTAATTTGTACACCAAGCTCTGCAACATTTTCAATTTCTTGTAAAGACACACCGTTTGGAGTAAAGATTATTGATTCTGGTTAAATCCAGCCTTTAATCCTAATTTAACCTCTTGAATCGAAACAGTGTCTAAACCAGAATCTAAAGAGTTAAACAGCTTTAATATTGAAATATTTGAAAGTGCTTTCGCGGCATAGTTTAGTTTTAAACTACTTACACTAGAAAATGCATTTTTAAGTCTATTGTATTGACTGATTATTTTGTTAGAATCATAAACATAAATTGGACTTCCAAATTTTTCAGCTATTTGTAATAATTGTTTCATTAATCATCAGTTTACTCAAAGATATTTTTTTGTTGATTATATGATAGTTTTTTTGTTGTTAAAAGTCATGATTACAACAAAATGTTATATATTTAACATTTGCTTTTAGGTTTCTTTTGACATTTAAATATTAGGGTAAGTAATAGCTATTAATTATTTTTGCGCAAAAGAATAATTTCTGATAATATATGAATTTACACGAATATCAAGGAAAAGAATTACTAAGTAGTTTTGGCGTACGGATCCAACGTGGTATTGTTGCTCAAACTGCTTCCGAAGCAGTAGATGCGGCAAAAAAATTAACTGAAGAAACAGGCACAGGATGGCATGTTATTAAAGCACAGGTTCATGCTGGCGGTCGCGGAAAAGGTGGTGGCGTTAAGTTAGCCAAAAACCTCAAAGAGGTTGAAGATATCGCCAGACAAATTATAGGAATGGATTTGGTAACGCCACAAACTTCAGCAGAAGGTAAACGTGTACACCAAGTACTTGTTGCGGAAGATGTTTATTATCCTGGTGATAATGAACCAGAAGAATATTACATGTCAGTACTTTTAAATAGAGGTACAGGTAAAAACATGATTATGTATTCTACTGAAGGCGGAATGGATATCGAAACTGTTGCAGAAGAAACACCACACTTAATTTTTACTGAAGAAATAGATCCTGCATTAGGATTATTAGGTTTTCAAGCGCGACGTGTAGCTTTTAACTTAGGTTTATCAGGTACAGCGTTTAAGGAAATGACAAAATTCGTTTCTGCCTTGTATACAGCTTATGTTAAATCTGATGCTGCTCTATTTGAAATTAATCCAGTTTTAAAAACGAGTGATGATAAAATTATGGCTGTTGATTCTAAAGTTACTTTAGATGGCAATGCCTTATTTAGACATAAAGATTTAGCTGCTTTAAGAGATAAGCGTGAAGAAAACCCAGTAGAAGTTGAAGCTGGAGAGCATGGTTTAAACTATGTTGATCTTGATGGAAACGTTGGTTGTATGGTTAACGGTGCAGGTTTAGCAATGGCTACCATGGATTTGATTAAACAAGCAGGTGGAGAGCCAGCTAACTTCTTGGACGTTGGAGGTACTGCAGATGCAGCGCGTGTAGAAATTGCTTTTGAACTTATTTTAAGAGACCCAGCAGTAAAAGCGATTTTAATTAACATTTTTGGTGGTATTGTACGTTGTGACCGTGTTGCACAAGGTGTTATAGATGCTTATAAAAATATGGGTAATATCGAAGTGCCAATCATTGTACGTTTACAAGGAACAAATGCAGATATAGCTAAGGAATTGATTGACAATTCTGGATTAGACGTTATGAGTGCAACTGAGTTTCAAGAAGCAGCCGATAAAGTACAAGCTGTTTTAGGATAATAATAGTAAACTTTAGTATTGATAAAAAAAAGAGTAACTTAATTGTTGCTCTTTTTTTTGTTTTTATTAGGATTGGTTTTTTGTGCTTCTCCTTTCTTAGGCATTGGTCCACGAAGGTGAATGATAAGGCCGTTTAGAAAATTCCTTAATATTTGGTCACCACATTCCATATACTTTGGGTGATCTTCATTTCTAAAAAATGCATTGAGTTCACTTTTTGATATTCTGAAATCTACGAGTGCTAATATTTTTACCATATCGTCATCCCTAAGTTTGTGAGCAACTCTAATTTTTTTAAATATATCGTTATTACTTAAAGCCATAGTTTAATTATTTATCCAAAGATAAGCATCTTCAAAATGAGAACTCCAAAATTCTTCAATATGTTTACCACTTTCAACACTACTATATTTCTGGTGTTTTCATGGTGTAATTTTATTAAAACATTTTGCATTTCCATTTTTAACACAATGATAATACTTTGATTATTTGATATTTTATCGAAAAACTCATCTACTTTTTATTCTGCAACATAGGAGGCTTCAGCATAAAAAAAATTTTGAGCATCATTCATATATTACAAGATGAGCTTAATTAGATTTTTGATAATCTTTAGATAGATAAACATATAATTTTTTACTTGTATTTAGTTGTGGATGCGCTATTGTAAATAGGTTAACTTACTTTGATTCAGTTCTTTGATGCTCAATTTTATTAGAAGACATCAACAAGAGTACTACATATAGAAGTGTGTATTTTATACCTTTTATAAGATTGAAGATGATAAACGTGGTATAATACCGTTAAATTACGTCTTTCTTTTCGACAAGATACATCATATAGACGACAATAAAATATAGTACCTTCTTAACTTTGTAATATAAAATCTTAGGAACATCCATTGATGATTAATCGCGTTGAAAAGTTAAGTCTATTATCAGAAATGATAGCATTTGCTCAAAAAGATGACAATATTAAATCTATTGAGCATAAGTTTTTGCTAAGCATAGCACGTCAGTTAGAAATCTCTGATTCTGATTTTAATTACCTTTTTCAACATCCTGTAACTTATGTGAATCTAAAATCACATAGCGAGCGTATTGTACAATTTCATAGGTTAATATTATTAATGAATTTAGACTACAAGGTTTCGTCGAAACAGCTTGTGAAAATTCATAATTTTGGATTAAGAATGGGGTTAAGTCAAGATGCTATAAACCGAGTATTGGATTTAATGGATAGTTTTCCAAATAAAATTGTACCGCCAGATTTTTTGATAGATATTTTTAAGGTACAGTATAACTAGTATAATTAGTTCTATTTCACCTTTAGTTTTTCTAAGCGTTCTTGATAAGCTGTAATTTCATCTCTGTAACGCGCAGCCTCCATGAAGTCTAAAGCTTTTGCAGCTTGTTCCATTAATTTTCGAGATTCTCTTACTTTCTTTTCTAACTCGCCTTTAGTCAAATATTTACTTTCAGGTTCTGCAGCAAGTTTAGCGTCTAATTCTGTTTTGTAAGTACTTACAGAGTTTTTTGCAAGAGCACTATCCAAACTTTTATTTAAGGCTTTAGGAACTAAATTATGTTCGGTATTGTATGCAATTTGTTTTTCACGACGATACTCAGTTTCATCTATGGTCTTTTGCATACTTTTTGTCATCTTATCGGCATACATGATTGCTTTTCCGTTGAGGTTTCTTGCGGCTCTACCGACAGTTTGAGTCAATGAGCGATTACTACGAAGAAATCCTTCTTTATCTGCATCTAAAATGGCAACAAGAGATACTTCTGGTAAATCCAAACCTTCTCTAAGCAAGTTTACACCAACCAAAACATCAAAAATACCTTTACGAAAATCTTGCATAATCTCAACACGCTCAAGTGTATCTACATCACTATGTATGTAACGGCATCTTATCGAAATTCGACTTAAGTATTTAACCAATTCCTCAGCCATTCTTTTCGTAAGTGTAGTGACTAAAGTACGCTCATCTTTTTCGACGCGTGTTTGAATTTCTTCAATTAAATCATCTATTTGATTTAGACTTGGCCTTACCTCTATAATGGGGTCTAGTAAACCTGTAGGTCTAATTACCTGTTCTACAAAAACACCTTGACTTAATTGAAGTTCGTAATCTGCAGGAGTAGCACTCACGTATAAAACCTGATTTTGTAATGCCTCAAACTCTTCAAACTTTAAGGGTCTATTATCCATGGCTGCAGGTAAACGAAAACCATAGTCTACTAAATTAACTTTTCTGGACCTATCACCACCA
>CAJQQC010000056.1 GCA_905480385.1 uncultured Winogradskyella sp. | reverse complement strand
ATCTCATGGCAAGCGATTAAGATATGGTGCACCTTATAATAAACCAGGTTCTAACATTAATTTCGTGAATCAAATTTCAGAAAACAAATTTGCTGTAAGAACATACGAGCGTGGCGTAGAAGACGAAACTTTATCATGTGGCACTGGTGTGACTGCTGTAGCTATTGCAATGCACAAATCAGGAGAAACGACATCTCAAGATGTTACTTTACAAACTGAAGGTGGCGAATTAAAGATTGCTTTTGATGTTTCGGATAGCGGAAATTATAATAATGTTTGGCTTATTGGCCCAGCAACACAAGTATTTAAAGGCGAAATTTCATGATAACTCTAAAGGGTGAACATACATATCTTAGAGCGCTTGAGCCAGAAGACTTAGATTTTGTACACAAAATTGAAAATGATGAAAACATCTGGCATATGAGTCATACACAAACGCCTTTTTCTCGGTTTTTAGTGAAGCAGTATTTAGATAATGCGCATCAAGATATTTATGAAGCCAAACAATTACGACTAGTGATTTCTAGTTATAAAGATGAGGTTTTGGGTTTAATCGATATTTTTGATTTTGACTTTAAAAACAAACGCGCTGGTATTGGTATTGTAATTACTGAAGAAAAGAACAGAGGTAAAGGTTACGGACAAGAAGCTTTGAGTCTATTGATTAACTATTGTTTTGAGCAGTTACATTTAAAACAATTGTATTGTAATATTGCTGAAAATAATACTGCAAGTTTATCACTTTTTGTAAGTAAAGGTTTTCATAAAATTGGATTAAAAAAAGATTGGAATTATACTAATGAAGGTTATGAAAACGAATACCTACTGCAACTTATAAACAGATAAAATGTACATAAAAAAAATACTTTGGGCTATTGCTATCATAGGATTAATCGCCTTTGGAGCTATCGCATATTATTTTTACAATGTGATGTTTAGCCCAAACACCAAGTTTGAAGAAAATATCAAATACATTTTTGTTTCTCAAGATGATACTTACACAGACGTCCGTGAGCGATTAATACCACTTCTTGCGGATATTGACGGTTTTGATGCATTAGCTAAACAAAAAAAATATATTTCTAATGTAAAGTCAGGAAAGTATCAGATAAAAAAAGGGATGAATAATAACGAGATTATTAATTCTATACGTAGTAATAGTATTCCGGTAAAACTGTCTTTTAATAATCAGAATTCTTTAGAAGCTTTAGCAGGAAGAATTGCTATACAAATAGAACCTGATAGCTTAAGTTTATTAAAAGCGATGAATAATCCTGTGTTTTTAGAGAAAGCAGGACTTAAGGAAGAAACAGTTTTAGGTATGTACCTACCAAACAGTTATCAAGTATTTTGGGATATATCAGCCGATGATTTAGTAAACAAAATGCAAAAAGAATACAATAAATTTTGGAATGCTGATAGAGAAGCAAAAGCCAAAGCACTCAACTTTTCTAGAGATGAGGTTATGGCTTTAGCATCAATTGTATATGAAGAATCCAAACAGAAAACAGAACAGCCTCGCGTTGCAGGCGTTTATATTAATCGTTTAAAAATTGGTATGCCGCTTCAAGCTGACCCAACATTAAAGTTTGCAGCCTATAAGTTGCCTAAGTACAAAAACACGGTCATTAGACGTGTACTTAATGTACATAAAGAAATTGATTCACCATACAATACCTATAAATACGCGGGTTTGCCACCTGGATTGGTCACTATGCCTGATTTATCAGCCATTGATGCAGTTTTAAATTATGAAAAGCATAATTACCTTTATTTTGCTGCCGACCCCAAAAAGATTGGCTATCATAGGTTTGCAAAATCTTTGAGCCAACATAATAATAATGCACGTGCTTATCACAAATATTTAGACAAACAAGGCATTAGAAAGTAGTCATTGAGAAAATACGTAATTCTTATATCGATTTGTAGTTGTCTTTTATCCTTTGGACAATCAAAAACCAATCTCTTTTTAAAACCCAGCGATACTCTAAATAAACCAAGACGTAATGCTTTGGTTATTTCGCAATCGTCATTGGCAGCTTTGACTTTAGTTGGCCTAAACCAACTATGGTATGCGGATTTTGAGCGTTCCAAATTTAGAACAACCAATGATAATAGCCAGTGGTTACAAATGGATAAGTTGGGTCACGTCTATGCGTCATATCAATTAGGACGACTAGGAGCAGAGTCCTTAAATTGGGCAGGTGTTTCAGAAAAAGATCAATTGATTTATGGAGCAACTTTGGGCCTCTCATTTTTAACAGCCGTTGAGGTTTTTGATGGGTTTTCACAAGAATGGGGTTTTTCTTGGGGAGATATGTTGGCTAATGCTGGCGGAACAGTATTGTATGTTGGTCAAGGGTTGCTGTGGAAAGAACAACGTATAGCACTAAAATATTCATTTAGTAATACAGATTTTGCACCATTGAATCCAAATAAACTTGGAAACGGTTTGACTGAAGAATTTTTAAAAGACTACAATGGTCAAACATACTGGTTGAGATTTAATCTCAATTCTTTTCTAAAAACGAATTTTATTCCCAATTGGTTAAACTTAGCCTTGGGTTATGGTGCCAACGGAATGCTTACCGGAAAAGACGATAATTTACTATTCCCTAATCAGGACAGATACAGGCAATTTTATTTGAGTTTTGATATCGATTTAACACGAATAAAAACAAATTCTAACCTGCTAAAAACACTTTTTAGCATTTTTAATACCATAAAGGTACCAATACCGACATTGGAGTTTAACGGAAAAAATGACTTAAAAGCTTATTATATCTACTTTTAATCGAGTTTAAAGTATTGATTTTCAGTATTATTAATATTATCGTATCTTTGCAGCGAATTTTGAAAGGACTAGTTTAAAATTAGTTCTTGTTTAAAATTTACTGTTATGAACAAAAAAATAGTATCAAACGTTATAGCGCCTTTTGCAGTATGTTTCCTTATTGCACTTGCGCTTTATCCTACAACTATTCTTAATCCAGAGCAATACTCAACAAACGGACTTGAGTTGGATTTTGATGCGCCAAAGGAGATTGCTATGGTTGAAAAGAAACCAGAAGCGATCAACAAAAAGGTATTTACACCATATTTAGGAAAATCATTTCAAGCTTTCAAAGAAGCTTTAGCTTTCAAAGAATCTCAAGGAAACTATTTTACAGTTAATACTTTTGGATATTTGGGTAAATATCAGTTTGGTAGAGAAACTTTAAAAATGATTGGTATTTACAATCCTCAATTTTTCTTAAAAACACCAGAATTACAGGAAAAAGCTTTTATAGCCAATACAAAACGTAACAAATGGATTTTAAGAAAAGATATCAAACTTTTTGTTGGAAAAAAAATAGGTGGTGTGTTGATTACCGAGTCAGGTATTCTTGCTGCTGCACATTTAGCTGGAGCAGGAAGTGTGAAGAAATATTTGAGAAGCTATGGTGCACAAAACTTTGCAG
>CAJQQC010000055.1 GCA_905480385.1 uncultured Winogradskyella sp. | reverse complement strand
AACGTTACTTACAATACCACCAGCAGGATTTGCTAAAGGAGACCAGTCATGAGGTATTTGAACCACTTCGCCATCAGCTAAAGTATGTGCATCAATGATATTTGATTTATCAGTGACACGATTATATGATGCTTTACTATTAATCATCCCAACTGGTTTCATGATTTTGGTTTCAATAAACACTTCCCATGACATGCCACTAACTCGTTTTAAAACTTCGCCTGCAATTATGTACATATTATTATTATAACGAAACGTACTTCTGAAAGAAGATTCTGGCTCCAGATACTTGACATTGTCAATCACATCAGCCGTTGTAAAATCACTGCCTTCTGGAAAAAACATTAAATCCCCAGCGCCAAGCGACATACCGCTGCGATGTGTCACCAAATCTCTCACTGTGAAATTTTCGCTCACCCAAGGTTCGGCTAATTGAAATTCTGGGATGTGTTTTCTGACCTTATCGTTCCAATTTAGTTTTCCTGCATCAACCATCATCGCCAGAGCAAAGCAGGTAAATCCTTTACTGTTAGAAGCGACACCAACTTTGGTGTCTGCATCCATAGGCTTATTAGTCGTTAGTGAACGTACTCCGTGTCCACGAGAATAAACAATTTTATCATCTTTTAAAATCCCTACTGAAATACCAGGAACATCAAAAGTTGTTAAAGTTTCTTGGACAAGTTTGTCGAGCTTAACCTCATCAATCTGTGCTGAAGCCATTAATGAAAAGGCAAGAAGTAAAATTAAAAACCAACGTTTATCTATCATAAGAAATATTGTGTCTGCATTGAACGATTTCAAATATAGTAAATACTTATTGATGAATTAATGTGCAGCTGTCTGCGATAAATTTATCTTTGTATCCATGTTTGTTACGCATAAAAATAGTCAGGTTTATTTCAGTTCCGTTGGAAAAGGAAATACCATTCTATTACTTCATGGTTTTTTAGAAACTTCAGAAATGTGGGCAAATTTTATACCTCAGCTTTCTAAAACTCATCGTGTGGTTTGTGTCGATTTGTTAGGGCATGGCAAAACCGATGCTATTGGATATATCCATAGTATGGGAGATATGGCAGACGCCGTTTTCTCAGTTATTAAAAAATTAAAAGTTGAAAATGTAACATGCATTGGACATTCTATGGGTGGGTATGTGGCGTTGGCATTAGCTGAAAAATATCCAGAATTGATTGAGAATTTGTGTTTGATGAATTCTACATTTGAAGCCGATAACAACGAACGTAAAGTTCTCAGAGCACGTGCAGCAAGAATGGCAACAGATAATTACGAAACATTGGTGAGGTTATCTTTTACAAACTTATTTCCAAATAGTAGCCGCATCAAGTTTAAAGAAGCTTTTGAAAAAGCGCTAGAGGTTGGACTAAAAACTTCCAAACAGGGATTTGTTGCAGGTCATAAAGGGATGGCTATAAGACCAGACCGTTTTGAAGTTTTTAATGCTGTCAAAGGGAAAAAAGCCATTATTATTGGCGAAAAAGATTGGATTGTAAATAAAGATTTTTTGATGAAAAAAGTAAAAAATACCACTATAGAAACTGCTGTTTTTTCTGAAGGACATATGAGTCATATTGAAAATAAATCAGAATTATCTTGCTTTTTGATACGCTTTAGCGAAAAATAATACATTTTAACTTTAAAATTTTATTATTTTTCTAATTTAGTCATCCCAAATCGATCTAGTCATGAAAAATTATACTACACCGATTAATCCATCGAAACTATATTGCACTATTTTTGGTCATAAATATAAAGTCACAAAAAAAGTGACCTATCATGTTAAGGAATACAAATGTTCTTGTTGTAATAGAGAATTAACAACAAACAGTAATGGTAAATTAACTGAGTTAACACCAACCTTTAAAGATATTAATGCGGCCTTGTCACGTATATATTTAAATAAATTAGCGCGTATGAAAACACAACGATTAAACACTTCCGCTGCTTAATTATTCGGTATCTTTTTCATTGAAACTTTTCCAACCTTTTGCTATAATTGGCACCTTTGTATCACCACGAGTTACTAAATGCATACCTCTGTCGGCTTCAGTCATATAACCAATGACCGTTAGGTTAGGGTTGCCTTTTATCTTAGAGAAATCTTCTTGAGAAATAGTCATCAACAACTCGTAATCTTCGCCACCATTTAGTGCAATTGTTGTACTATCAATGTTAAATTCCTCGCAAGTTGAAATGACTTGTGGATCCAATGGGATTTTATTTTCATAGACATCTACACCAACATTACTTTGTTTACAGAGGTGCATAACCTCGGATGAAAGTCCATCACTGATGTCAATCATACTCGTGGGTTTCACTTCCAATTCTTTTAATAAATCAATAATGTCTTTTCGCGCCTCAGGCTTTAATTGTCTTTCAACAATGTAAGTATACATTGATAAATCAGGTTGACTTTGCGGATTGACTTTAAAGACTTCTTTTTCGCGCTCTAAAACTTGTAATCCCATGTATGCACCTCCTAAATCCCCAGTGACCACTAGCAAGTCGTTTGGTTTAGCACCAGATCGTTTTACAACATTTTCGGCTTCTACTTTACCGATGGCCGTAATAGAGATTATTAATCCTGAAATTGATGAAGTGGTATCACCACCAATAACATCGACATTATACATTCGTGAAGCTGTTTCAATACCTGCATATAATTCATCTAAAGCTTCTAGGGGAAAACGATTAGACACCCCAATAGAAACTGTGATTTGAGTAGGTAAGGCATTCATCGCACAAACGTCAGATAAATTGACCATGACCGCTTTATAACCTAAATGCTTCAATGGCACATAACTCAAATCAAAATGGATACCTTCAACTAATAAATCTGTTGAAACCACGATTTGCTTTTTTTCTGAATCTAAAATAGCCGCATCATCTCCAATCCCCAAAATTGTAGATTTATGATTAATCTTAAAGTTTTGAGTTAGATGTTCAATGAGTCTAAATTCTCCTAGTTCGCTTAATGGTGTGCGTTGTGGATTCTTATCTTCTATCATGGTGTAAAAATATTATGCTTTTTGCAATTATCACATAATTTATTGGTCTAATTTCAGTTAACTATTTATAGCAATTATCAATTATTGATTAAATTGCAAAAAAATTCCCCAATGAAAATCACAAAACTTACACTTTTATGCCTATTATGTGTTACTACTCTTGTTACATTAAGTTGTAATGATCAAGAATCACCTGAACCACCTACTACTGGTTCTGGCGTAGACAGCGATAATGATGGTATCGATGATGATGTAGATAATTGTCCAAACGTTCCTAATAATAATCAAGCAGACACAAACAATGATGGTATTGGTGATGCTTGTGACGAAGATTTAGATGATGATGGTGTTTTAAATGATGATGATAATTGCCCTAACAATGCAAATCCTGATCAACTAGATACGGATAATGATGGTGAAGGTAATGCCTGCGATACTGATGATGATAATGATGGTATTTTAGATGTTGATGATAACTGTCCGCTAATTCCTAATGCAAATCAAGAAGATGCCGATAACGACGGTATTGGTGATGTTTGTGATGACGCAGTTAGTCCACTATATACCTGCGAAGGTGGAATGGCAGGTCCGTATCCTTGCAGTGGGATTGATGTTATGGGTACCATTGATGTAGCTACTCTTGGCGGTAGTTCTGCTCCTAATATAGAAGGAAGTGATATTTGGGGTTGGACCGACCCTACAACTAATAAAGAATATGCTTTGGTTGGTCTTACAAATACTACTGCGTTTGTTGATGTTACAGACCCAATCAATCCTATATTTCTTGGTAGATTAAACTCTAGCGCTGGTACAAACTTCTGGAGAGATGTCAAAGTATATGATAACTATGCTTTTATCGTAGCTGATAATGTTGGTAATCATGGTATGCAAGTTTTTGATTTGACGCGTTTAAGAAATGTGACAAGTCCCCCAGAAATTTTTACTGTAGATGCGATTTATAACGGTGTTGGTAGTTGTCATAATATTGTTATTAACGAAAGTGAGGCTGTTGCTTACTTAGTTGGTTGTACATCTACAAACGGTGGTGGTCCAATTTTTGTCGATATTTCAAACCCATTAAACCCTACATTCCTTGGAGATTACACGGCTGGCGGCTATTCTCATGATGCACAGGTTATTACTTATACTGGGCCAGATTCTGATTATCAAGGTAGAGAAATCTATGTCGGTAGTAACGGTAATACTGACAAGGTTATCATTTTAGACGTTACAGATAAAAACAATGTTATTCCTATTAGTGAATTTACATATCCTCAAACTGCTTATGCTCATCAAGGTTGGTTTACAGAAGATCAACGTTACTTTATATTAGGTGACGAAATTGACGAACGCCAGTTTGGATTTAATACAAAATCTTTAGTTTTTGATTTCTTAGATTTAAATAATCCAGTATTGTCTTCAACATATTTAGGTCCTACACCAGCTATTGATCACAACGGTTATGTACTCGGTAATGAATATTATCTGTCAAATTATCGTGCAGGTATGCGAATCCTTGACATATCTAATATAGCTTCATCTACAAATCCAATGACCGAAACTCATTTTATAGATACCTATCCTGCAAATGATGCATCAGAATTTAATGGTGTATGGAGTGTCTATCCGTATTTTGCTAGCGGAAATGTAATTATAGGAGATATCGAACGTGGCCTAATTATAGTTAGAAAAAGTATGTAAACGCTAAAATATGAAAGCCCAAAAGTATCTTTTATGTATCCTACTTCTCAGTCTCATTTCTAGTTGTACTGATGTTGAAGACTTAGGTCGTCCTAATATTGATGATGGAAATACAACTGCTGTTTCTACTTTTGGTGGCTCCAACAATGATAGTGCACAATCTGTTGTAGCAACCACAGATGGTGGTTATGCTATTTTAGGCTTTACACAAAGTAAAGATGGAAATATTACTGACAAACAAGACGATAGTTTTGACTATTGGGTTATAAAATTCAACGTACAACATACTATTGAATGGCAAAAAACCTATGGTGGTTCTGATGACGATAGAGGTCGCGAAATCATACAAACTCAAGATGGCGGTTATGCTATAATTGGCACTAGTGCAAGTGACGATTTTGACCTCACTGAAAACAATGGTTCTCAAGATTTTTGGATTGCCAAACTAGACGCTCATGGAAATATTTCCTGGCAAAAATCATTTGGATTTCAAGGTGATGATATGGGACTTGCTGTCATACAAACCTCTGATTCTGGATATCTAATTACAGGTGTTTTAGATGTCACCTCATCCAACGGACAAGGCAATACAACCAGAAACACAACACGTCATGCTGGTGGAGATTACTGGGCTGTAAAACTTGATGACTCAGGCAACTTGCAATGGACCAAATATTTTGGGGGAAATTTTACAGATACACCAGAGGGTGTTATTGAAACTGATAATGGTGATTTTATAATCGCTGGGGGCTCTGATAGTATTGATACTGATATTTCGGGTAATAAAGGTACATACGACTTTTGGGTCATTAGGATTGATTCAAACGGAATTTTAGTTTGGGAGAAATCTTATGGTGGCACTCAAACTGAAGAGGCCCGAGCTATGGTTAAGTCTGCAGATGGTAATATTGTCATTGCAGGAGAAACAAGAAGTAACGATGTGGATGTTTCAGGAAATAATGGTGCTGCAGATTTTTGGCTTATTAAAATTTCTCCTGATGGCAACCTTTTATGGCAAAAAACATTAGGCGGAAATGGATTTGATGTCGCTAGAGATATAAGTGTAACATTAGACAACGGTTTTCTTATAACCGGAAGTTCAAGAAGCAATGATGGTGATGTATCTGAAAACAAAGGTCAAAATGATATTTGGGTTGTAAAAACCGATGCCAATGCAAATATCCAATGGGAAATTTCTGCTGGTGGAAGTAATATTGATTTTGCGTATGGAATTACTGAATTAAACGACCAATCCGTTATAGCTGTCGGAGACACAACAAGTGATGATTTAGACATAGCGGAAAACAAGGGCTTTACAGACCTATTTATACTAAAAATAAATTAACTAACGCCTTATGAAGAAGATTTTTATTCTCATAATTTTTATGCCTTTGTGCTTTTCTTCCTGCAGCGATGATAATAGTTCTACAATGACAAATGTTAACGCTACATTTAATTTTACTCATAATTGGGATGGCACAGAAGTAACTAGTTCAGACTTTAGTACAATTCAATATACCAACGATAATGGTGAATTGATCAGTATCGAACGTCTTCGTTATTTAATTTCTGATATCACATTTACTAATTCTGAAAACGAAGTTATAGAACTTGATATTTATAAGTTAATTGATCTAACAAACAACACAAACCTTATCTTTGACCTAGGGTCTCAAATCCCACCTGGTGATTACAGAAATGTATCTTTTACTTTTGGTTTTGACAATATGGATAATGCCGAAAATTATTTAGATTTAAATTCCGCTTCATTTAATGTACCTGATATGTTAGGGGGTGGTTATCACTATATGCAATTCGATGGAAAATATATTGATAGTAACGCTATGGAAGCTAACTTTAATTATCACGCTATAAGAGC
>CAJQQC010000054.1 GCA_905480385.1 uncultured Winogradskyella sp. | reverse complement strand
CTCGTGAGCGTGTTAAAGACTTTAAAAACTGGTTAGAATAACTCGAATACTTCACCTAACGAATCACCAAAAATATTTACAATTTCATAAAAGGCTGCTTACATTAGAATTTAAAAGAATATATGAAGTAGTAGTAAATCTGTTAAATTTGATTCCCAAGATTTTTTAGATTTATTTTTTTGCTTCATCTACAAGTCATAAATTCTTTAAAATGTTACAACTTATTCTTCCTCAATACGATTTTCATCAAAAGCTGAAGGTAAAAGTTTGGGAATAAACTTTACAAAAAGCGGTAATAGTAACATGCCACCAGGTAGCATAAATATCGCTAAACTAGGTATAGATTTAAAAATATCTAACAGTTGTGTCTGAATTTTTTTGTGTTCTTCATCCGTAAGATTCCGCTTTGTAGATTGTGTCAATAGAAGCATGGCTTCTTTACTTTGTGAGAGTTCTTTTAGTAGACGTTTACTATTCCGTTTAATAAGTCTTATAACGATACTACTGCTATTATCATAGAAACTTTGTGCCAGATTTTTTGCGCTCAAAAAGGCTATTTTATCTTTGTAATTCTCATAAAAAAGATTAATGTCATCGACAGATTTTATTAAAATATCAGTATCAATATTTAAGTCTATTCTTAATTTATTCAAATAAAGGTATTCGTCTTTGTCTATTAGTTTATCACTCCAAGATGCCATACAAACTGTGTCAATAACATAAAGTTTTTCTAAAGGTTCAGTTATTGTCTTTGCGACCTCATTAGTATCATTACGCTTTGTTTTTTTATGACCCAAAGAGGCTTCAAAAAGTTTAACTAAATTAGAGTCATATACTGTTTTGTTAGTTTTAGATTCCAAAACTGTAAATACAATAGTTTCTAACGCAGATTCAAAATTTGTAATATAAGCTTTGGTACTATCTGTTGAGGTTAGATAATGGTGATAACCTATGACATCGATAAATAGGAAAGCATTAATTAAGAAGTAATTAAAATTCTTGGTTATAATATTATCATCAATATGTATATGCTTATGAATAATCTGCTCTAGAAGTTTATCCTTTTCTGGTTCACCAAAAAGTCCAGATAAAAAAGAACGTTTATGCTCGTCTGTGGCTTTATAAAAACTTACAAGTGTTTCAATAAAATCTTCTTCACTTTTTTCTGAATGATGTATATAATAGAAAGCAGTTACTAAATTAATCTTACAACGTTCCTCTTCATTAAAATCATCATTCTTAACTGAATCACAAAGACAACTAACATTACTACCATATATGAATCCTGTTGCTTTAAGGCTATTATAAAATTCTTGTTTATCGAATTTTAGAACTAGACTCTCAGGAAGTACAGTTAGTATTTTTTTTATCCAACCTATAGCTGATGGATTCATGAATATTATTTTTTGTAAAATTAAAAAAGCTACTTAGATAGTAGCTTTTTCTAAATAGAATTTCGTGAAATTTATTCTATAATTCCAGCACAGCTAACTCTAGCTCCAGCTGCACCAGATGGTTGTGAGGTAAAATCATCAGTACCTTGATGTACTATAATGGCTTTGCCTAAAATATCTTTATTTTCATCACCACAACCGATGCACCATTCATCAGTCATCATTTTTATTGCACCAAGACCATCAGCTTCAACAGTAAAATTACCTATATCGCCTTTATGATAGCCTTCTTCAGTTCCCCATTTTCCATGTGGCTGTGCAGTTGGATTCCAATGTCCTCCTGTAGATTTTCCGTCCACAGAAGAACAATCTGCAGTTTGATGTATATGTATGGCATGAACTCCTTCAGTGAGTCCAGTCATATTTGCAGCGAGTTTAACTTGCCCATTTTCTTGTACAAAATTTACGGTACCAGATACTGTACTTTCACTCTTTGGAGATAAAGTAATAGTCATTGTTTTTTTATCTGTGGTTTCTGTCTTTACTTTTTCAACTTCAATCTTTTCGACTTCAATAACTTCTTCGGTTTTTTTCTCTTTCTTACAAGCGACTAAAAAAGTTATGGATAGAAGAAAAGCTATAAATTTTAAATCTTTCATTATTTAGTTTTTTGGTTTGAAGTAAAGTTACACAGATTGTATCGGCTTTGCAAATACTCAAGTTTTGGTTTATCCAAAGGCTTGGTTTTTCTATAAATGACATCTACATGACAAATATCATATTTTAAATACACTTAGATTAGTAATTTTGAGTATCAATAAAATAGGTATGTGCAATTCACTTGTAAATAAATATAACGTGGCCGGACCAAGATATACAAGCTATCCTACGGTGACTTATTGGGATGTTAATTCGTTTTTGTTAGATAAATGGAAGTCATCGCTAAGACAATCTTTACAAGACACAACTGTTTTCAATGACAGTCTAATATTAATTTAAAACACACAAATCATGAAAAAAATTATCGTACCCATAGATTTTTCTGAGCATTCAGAGTATGCTTTAGAAACTGCAGCTTCAATTGCAAAAAAGCATAATAGCGAACTTATAGTATTACACATGCTGGAACTATCAAACGCTGTTTATACTGCAAGTAGAAGTTCTATTGGAGAGGAAGCTGTTTTTTATTTAAAACTTGCAGAACAAAAGATGAGTAAGTTTCTTGATCGTCCATTTTTAGAGGGTTTAGAGATCACACCAGTTATTAAGCACTTTAAAGTTTTTAAAGAAATCAATGAGATTGTAGATGAGCAACAAATAGATTTGATTGTTATGGGTTCTCATGGCGCAAGTGGTGTTAAGGAAGTAATTATTGGCTCTAATGCAGAGAAAGTGGTTAGACATTCTACAATACCTGTACTTATAGTAAAACAAAACCCTATTTTAGTGGAGTTTAATACAGCAATATTTGCTAGTGATTTTTCAAAAGAAGTAATTGAAGCTTATTTAAAAGCAAAAACTGTATTTGACAAGTTAGATGCAACAATGAATTTAATTTATATAAATACACCAGATACAAGCTTTAAAAGCTCTGTAGAGATTGATCGTTTAGTTTCTAGCTTTTTGAAAAAAGCTGATGGTAATTTAGAGAGTTTACCAGATGTACATGTTGTTTCTGATTATTCAGTAGAGCAAGGTATTTTAAATTTTTCTAAAAATATCGGTGCAGATCTAATAGGCGTTGCTACACATGGTCGTAAAGGTTTATCACATTTCTTTGAAGGTAGTATCTCTGAAGACATAGCAAACCATTCTACATTACCAGTAATGACATTTAAAATTTAATACTTGATTCTTTTCTAAGCTTAGGTTAATATTTTTTAGATTCGAGTAACAACACCAATGCCTTATAAGCATTGGTGTTTTTTCATGCGTTAAATGCTTCGACTTTTTTTGGGATTGCTCTAGGAGAATTTTGTAAATCGTAATAACATGTCAGTTCATTTACGCTAAAAATTTCGAAAATAGTCCTACAACCATTACAACAAAATGATTTTTCTTGAAATACAATCTGGTTTTTACCAAAATCGTCTCCACAGTGAAAACAGGATGTATTATCCATAAAATTTGATCATTTATACCTATGACTAAGGTGATTTATCACATCATTTTTAAATATGATATTTGTTATGTAATTGTTATATTTGAAATACACCACTAAATCAATTGCTATGAATAGATGTGAGTCATGTATAGTTAAGGAGTTTAATTCTTTAAAAGCACTAACCAGAGATGAGTTAATGAGAATTTCTTCCTGCAAAACTGGGAAGCTTTTTAAGAAAGGGGAAATCATATTTGAAGAAGGTGAAATACTTAATGGTGTTTTTTGTGTTAAAGATGGTGTATGTAAATTGAGTAAACTTAGTGAAAATGGAAAAGATCAAGTTGTAAAACTTGTTGTTAAAGGTGGCTTATTAGGTAAACGTTCAATTGTATCTGATGAGACTACTAACCTCAGTGCAGTTGCACTTAATGATATGGAAATGTGTTTTATTCCTAAATCCGAAATTATGGCAGATTTGAAAAAGAATCCTAATTTTACATTGGATGTGCTTCAAAAAATGGCAGGAGATTTAAGAGATTCTGAAGACACTTTAGTTGATATGGCTCAAAAGCCAGTAAAACAGCGTATTGCAGAGACATTATTATACATCTTAGACAATTTTGGTACAGACGAAGACGGATATCTAAGCATTGTAATTTCGAGAGAAGATTATGCTAGTATTGTTGGTACAGCTACAGAATCAGCTATACGTATTTTGTCACACTTTAAAAAAGAAGGCTTTATTAGTACTTCTGGAAAAAAGATAAAGATTGAAGAGCCTAAAGCTTTAAAATGGATTCAATAATTATGTATTATTAAATAAAAAGAGCCGATAATTTAATTATCGGCTCTTTTGTTTATAGGGACTTTTTCCTAATTACTTTCTGCTTCTATTTTCTCATTCAAAGGTTCTTGACCATCTTTTGGAGCACCCTCTTTTTTAAGATATTTATCTAAAAATTTCACAATGCGTTCGTTAGCTTCAATCTGGTTCTCTTTTTTCACAAAACCATGACCTTCATCTTCAAATAATACATACTCAACTGGCACATTATTTTTTCTTACTCCGGCTACAATTTCATCAGATTCTACTTGTAATACTCTTGGGTCTTGTGCACCTTGTAAAACAATCAATGGCTTCGTAACCTTATCTGTGTGGAAAAGAGGAGAAATACGTTTTAATCTTGTTGAATCTGCAGAGTATGGATCACCTAACTCTTTATACAAAGATTCTCTGAAAGATTCCCAATATGGTGGAATACTTTTTAAAGTACGCATCCAATTTGTAACTCCAAATAGATTAACACCTACAGCAAATTCCTCAGGAGTATAAGTCAACGCGGCCATAGTCATATAACCACCATAAGAACCACCAATGATTCCTATTTTATCGCCATCAATTTCTGTTTGACCTGCTAACCAATTTTTACCTTCAATACAATCTTGCAAATCTTTTTCGCCATGGTTTTTGTCATCCATTTGATAGAATGTTTTTCCGTAGCCACTGCTTCCTCTATTATTTACAGCCAACACAGCATAACCTTGATTTACCATATACTGAATCAAAGAGCTAAACCCTTGACGTGTTTGTCCACCAGGACCACCATGAACCCATACCATTGCAGGAACTTTATTTTCAGCTGAGGCTTGATGAGGTAAATAATAAATAGCTGGAATTATTGTACCATCAAAGGACTCAAAACGTACTACTTTTGCAGTAACTAAATCTTCTGCATCTATATCTTTATTTAATACATCACTAATTTGGTGTTGTTCTTTAGTTTCAAAATTATAAGTATATAAATCTGAAGGCGCATTAGAACCACCAACATACATTCGCATCAATTTCTGGTCATTACTAAAACCTACACTCGTAATGCTTTTACCTTCAAAATTTGGCAAGTCTATAGGTTTCATGGATTCGGAATCTAAAACTTCAATAGCATTTTTACCATCTTCGTTTACAAAAACAACCATGTATTTATTTTTTTTAGTAAAATAGGCGCTACTGATATCCCATTTCTTTTCAAGAACCTTTATGTTTTCTTTAGTCTCCATATTGTATGACATTAAAACTGAAAATTCGCCGCCATAATCTGTTGTGTAATAAAAAATAGAATTATCTTTTGAAAAATCCTGTGAAGAATTAGCACTTTGATTTTCATTGATTTGAATCTTCTCTTTTGTTTTTGAATTATAAATAAATAAATCACTATCGTTAGTGTTGACAGTTTTTGATAAAGCAAAATAATTTTCATCATCTGACATACCACTAAAATCAAGACCATCATTGTTTTGATAAATCATTTCAGAGGTGTAATCTTCTAAATTCATTTTATAAACATCAAAAAATCTTGGATCCCTTTTATTAGAACCAAAGTATAGACTATTATTGTCTTTAGACCAACCGTAAAAATCTGATTTAGCTCCTTTTTCTGGAGTAATATCTGTTACGTTTCCTTCTAAATCTCTTACGAAAAGGTGATCTATTTCATCACCATTTCCATCGGCACTTAACAATATTCTGTTGTCTTCAGGAAAAAAAGCATTTCCAAAAACAGACGTACTGTCTGATTGCGTAATTGCTGTCATTTCTCCACCTTCTGTAGATACCGTGAAAGCATTATAAATCCCAGAACGATTACTAGAAATCAGTAATTGTGAGTTGTCATAAGAAAAACTACCACCACCAATGGCTTCGTTATCCATAAATTGTTCAATACTGTATTGCTTGACTTCCTTTTTTACTATGTCAGTATTTTTAACATCTTCCTTGCAGGAAAATAGAAAAATAGCTATACAAAATCCTAAAAGCTTTATTTTCATATTGATTTTATTTTTAGTTATTATTTAATCGATTCCAAATCTTTTGGTTTCTTTAAATGGATTGGTTTGAAGCGTTTTCATATCTGCTTCATATGATTTCCATTGATCATTAAAAAATGCATTGGTTTCACCAATCAATTCTTTTACTGCATCTTTTGCATGTTTCATTAAGGTAGTCTCAGTTGAGGTTAAGCCTGTTTGACTTCCATAAATATAACCACCTGCTGTGCGTAAGCGTTGTATAGCTGTTACTTCTGGGTTTCTAGTAATTCCTTGACGATCGTCTACTTTTCCAAAATACTTATCTAATAATTTATCAATTGACTTAACTACTGAGTCCGATCCTTCGATTTGTGATTTATACGTCTCTTTATCTAGTTTTTTCAATTCTGATTGGTACTTTGAAGCAATACCTTTACTCTCTAAAAGTTGCTTCGAGGCATCTGCTAGTGTCTGCGATATCTTCTGTAATTCTTTTGATGCAGCATAAACTTCGTTTATATTTTTCAGAGAAACATTAAGTCTAGGATCTGAAGCTATGTTAACCATGGTTTCAGAAGTTTGGTCTCCGTAATGTAAAACCGCTTTATATGTGCCAGGTTTTACTGAGACACCACCTGGTTCTCTTGTGGATTTTCTGATACTTCTTGAAGGTCTATCTCCACCAGCTTCATCCATATACCAAGTCCATCTTTGCAATCCATTTTCCTTTGGAGCCTTACGTTTTAAAGTTCTGATTAAACGTGAGTCATCATAAATTTTTAAGCTCAAAGAATCCCATTTTACTTTTGTTTCTTCTTTTTCAGAGCTAACGTCTTTATCTTTTTTCTCCTTTTTTGACTGCTCTTTTTTATTAAAAATATAAGCAAAACGAGCACCACCAGCTCTATTTTCACCGTGATACATAGCGTCTGCTCCAAAACGACTTCCAGTTGGTTGTTGGTATGCCGCCTGGTATGCTGTTGGTGGGTTAAATAATTTGATATTTGATGCCATTACTGATGTATTTTGAGCCATTTCGCGTAATGGTCTAATATCATCTAAAACCCAAGCTGCTCGCCCAAAAGTTCCGATTACTAAATCATGCTCACGAGGATGAATCACTAAATCCTTGACTGATGTTGTTGGAAAACCGTTGGTCCATTTAGTCCATTTTTCGCCTGCATTTACTGAAATGTATAAACCATCATCAGTTCCTAAAAACATAAGATTTGGTTCTTCAATATCTTCAACTATAGAGAGTGTATAACTTTGTACATCATTTTCGTCAACGATGCGTTTCCATGTTTTGCCATAATCTTTTGTTCTATATGCATAAGGCGTATAATTAAAACGTCTGTAATCATTTGCAATTAATAAAGCCTCACCTTTATTTTTATTGGATGCTTTTATTTGTGCTACCCAACTTCCTTTTGGTAAACCTTTAATGTTATCGGTAACTTCTATCCACGAATTACCACCGTTTGTTGTGAAATGTACACGACCATCATCAGTACCAACCCAAAGCATATTTTTTTCTACTGCTGAGGGCTCAATAACTAAAATTGTGGTATGGTTTTCTGCTCCTGTAGCATCCATACTTAAACCACCACTTTCAGACTGTTTTTGTTTTTCTGGGTCGTTGGTTGATAAATCTGGGGAAATAACACTCCAAGTTT
Organism: uncultured Winogradskyella sp.; assembly: GCA_905480385.1. Classification (GTDB taxonomy): domain Bacteria; phylum Bacteroidota; class Bacteroidia; order Flavobacteriales; family Flavobacteriaceae; genus Winogradskyella. The sequence goes on along the minus strand of CAJQQC010000054.1, from coordinate 4,891 downwards.
CTCCTTTATCAGTTGATTTGTGAACAAACTGACTCCCAAAGTATAAGGTGCTGTTATCAAAAGGATCTATATTAATTGCAGAATTCCAGTTGAAACGTAAGAGGACGTCAGCATCGGGATGCGTAGGTCTTACGCCATAGTTATTTCCAGTTTTCCAATCGTATCGACTTACAAACCCTTGCTGACTCATAGACCATCCATAACGAGAATCATCTCTGTCTGGGACAACATCAAAACCATCTCCGAAACTAATCTCTTGCCAATAACTATTACGAATTCCTTGGGCACGCCAAACATAAGCTGGACCACGCCAAGAACCATTATCTTGCATACCGCCATACACATTGTAAGGATATTCATTATCAACTGAAATATGATAAAATTGCGCCACAGGTAAATTACCTATAAAGCGCCATGTTTTTCCGCCATCTTTGGTAATATTCATACCACCATCATTGCCATCAATCATGAAGTTTCCGTTTTCAGGATGAATCCACCATGCATGATGATCTGGATGAACACCATTGTTTGCTCCATAGGCAGGCATAAGTTGGTTAAAATTCTTTCCACCATCTTCGGAAGAATTCACATATGTAAAAACAGAATAGACTCTGTTTTCGTTTTGTGGATCCACGTATATTTCAGAGTAATAGAAAGGTCTATTACCAATATCTCTTTTATTATTAATCATTTTCCAATTAAAGCCACCGTCTTCACTTTTATATAAAGCATTCTTTTTTGCTTCAACAAGGGCATAAACAATGTTTGGTTTTCCTGGTGCTATGGCGACACCAATACGACCCAGATTTCCTTTTGGAAATCCTTCTTTGTCTGTAATTTTTTTCCATGTCTTTCCACCATCATGTGTCATATGTAAACCAGAACCTTCACCGCCAGAATTAAAAAACCAAGGTTCACGTTTGTGTTCCCACATGGCAACCAATAATTTATTTGGATTTGTTGGATCCATAACCATGTCGGCAACTCCAGTTTTATTATTAGTAAATAAGATTTTATTCCAAGTTTTACCGCCATCAGTCGTTTTAAATACACCACGTTCTGGATGTTCACCCCAAGGTGAACCAATTGCACCTACATAAACAACATCAGGATTGGTTGGGTCTACAATAATTCTGTGAATATGTCTTGTTTTTTCCAAGCCCATAGCCATCCAAGATTTACCACCATCAAGTGATTTGTAAACACCATAACCACCATTAAGTGAGTTACGAGGATTTCCTTCTCCAGTACCAACCCAAATCACACTTGGATTTGATTGTTGGATTTCTACAGCACCAATAGATGATGTCAATTCTTCATCAAAAATAGGATCCCATTTTATACCACCTGAAGTAGACTTCCAAAGACCTCCAGATGCTGTACCTACATAAATGACATCAGGATTATCATTTACAACATCAATTGCAGTGACCCGACCCGACATACCACCAGGTCCAATATTTCGTGGTTCCATGTTTTTTACCATGTCCATTGAAAATTCTTGGGCAGAAAGAAATGTCATGCAGAAAAGCATAACAAAAGAGAAAAATTGTTTCATTTTAAAATTGGTTAGTTAGAGTAAAGCTTAAAATTAAGAAAAACTATCTAGGGATTTCTAAAAGTGATGTTAATGCTTTCGTCAAGCATTGAAAAAGGAGTATTTTTATGGTGCTATGAATGAAAAAACTAATAAGTCTGGTTTTGTATTTAAAAAATACGAAGCCCCATATCAATCGCCATTTGATAAGCTTTTTGAGATATTTAAAGAGCTAATCACATATACATCTGGAGATTTTGATGAGGCTATTGATTGGTTACGACAGTTAGATAAGGAATATGAGTTAACAACTCCAGATTATACCATAGACGATTTTATTGAAGACTTAAAGAATAAAGGTTATATCCGAGAAGAGATTGACCCATCAGGTGATGGAGAAGTAGAAGGTGACGGATATAATAGATTAATTATAACTGCAAAAACGGAACGCGCTATCCGTCAACAAGCTTTGGATCACATTTTTGGTAAAATAAAAAGAAGTGGTGCAGGTAATCATAAAAGTAAAGGTGTTGGCTTAGGTGACGAACACACAGGAGATTTTAGGGCATATCAATTTGGTGATGCTTTAGATAAAGTGTCGATGACAGAGAGTTTACGCAATGCCCAAATTAATAATGGGATTGGAGATTTTAATCTTACTGAAGATGATTTGGTAGTAGAAGAAACACTTCATAAAAGTCAAATGAGTACCGTTCTAATGATAGATATTAGCCACAGTATGATTTTGTATGGCGAAGATCGTATTACACCAGCCAAAAAAGTTGCTATGGCATTATCTGAACTAATAACCACTCGGTACCCTAAAGATTCTATCGAGATTTTAGTTTTTGGTAATGATGCTTGGCCGATAAAGATTAAAGATTTACCATACCTCAAAGTTGGTCCATATCATACCAATACTGTTGCTGGTTTACAATTAGCAATGGATATGTTGCGACGAAAGCGTAATACAAACAAGCAAATTTTTATGATTACTGATGGTAAACCAAGTTGTTTGCGTTTACCTGATGGACAGTATTACAAAAATTCAAATGGTCTTGATCCATACATCACTAACAAGTGTTACGCTATGGCTCAACAAGCCAGACGTTTGCATATACCTATTACTACGTTTATGATTGCAGAAGACCCCTATTTGATGCAATTTGTTAGAGAGTTTACACAAGCCAATAGAGGTAAAGCTTTTTATACAGGATTGAAAGGATTGGGAGAAATGATTTTTGAAGATTACGAAAACAATAGAAAAAGAAGAATTAAAAGATAAATAAAAGACTAAAGAGAATAGAAAAGAGAAACAAGACAAGTAATTTCAAGTCTTTTTTCTTTTATCTATAATCTCTTTTCTAAATACCATATATGAAGATAGAAAAGATTACAACATTAGGCGAATTAAAAAAAGCGGGTTATCAATCAAAATCAATCAAAGATGAATTGAGAGATAACTTGATAGAAAACATAAAAAATAAGGTCACGACTTTTGAAGGTATACATGGTTATGAAAATACGGTAATACCTGAATTAGAACGTGCCATATTATCGCGACATAATATCAATTTACTAGGATTGCGTGGTCAGGCAAAGACACGTTTGGCGCGTATGATGGTAAATTTATTGGACGAATACATTCCAGTATTAGAAGGCTCTGAAATTAATGATGATCCACTACAACCGATTTCAAGATTTGCTACGGAATTAATTGCCGATAACGGCGATAATACACCAATCACTTGGTTGCATCGCGATGAGCGATTTGCTGAAAAATTAGCCACACCAGATGTGACTGTTGCTGATATTATTGGTGATGTTGATCCTATAAAAGCTGCAAATTTAAAACTTAGTTATGCAGATGACCGTGTGATTCATTACGGTATGATTCCGAGAGCAAACCGTTGTATTTTTGTAATTAATGAGTTACCGGATTTACAAGCTAGAATCCAAGTTGCACTTTTTAATATTCTGCAAGAAGGCGATATTCAAATTAGAGGATTTAAGTTACGATTGCCATTAGATATGCAATTTGTGTTTACTGCCAATCCTGAAGATTATACCAATCGTGGAAGTATTGTTACACCTTTAAAAGATAGAATAGGAAGTCAGATTTTAACGCATTATCCAGATAATGTTGACACGGCAAGAACGATTACTGCTCAAGAAGCACGTCTAGATATACGTCAATCTGAAGCTATACATGTACCAGATTTAGCCAAAGATTTATTAGAACAAATTAGTTTTGAAGCCAGAGAAAGCGAGTATGTAGATGTAAAAAGTGGTGTTAGTGCTCGTATGAGTATTACGGCATTTCAGAATCTATTAAGTACAGCCGAGAGACGTGCTCTACTCAATGGAGATAAAAAAACATCGATTAGATTATCGGATTTTGTTGGTATTATTCCGTCGATAACCGGAAAGGTGGAACTGGTTTATGAAGGTGAACAAGAAGGCGCAGATTTTGTAGCGAATGCTTTATTAGATAATGCAATAAAAACTTTATTTCCAAGATATTTTCCAAAAGTTGAAAAATTAGAAAAGCAAGGTGAAGAAACAGTTTATGACGATTTAATCTCTTGGTTTTTTAACGGTGATGGTTTTGAGCTTTTAGACAGTTTTAATGATGCTGATTATAAAGCAAAGTTAGATGAGGTCACACCTTTAGATGGGTTGTTAGCAGACTACCAACCAGATATTGAAAAAGAAGATGTTTATTTTGAAAAAGAGTTTATCCTTTGGGGGCTGACACAATTTAAAAAATTGAGTAAATATAGATATTCCGGAGGGCTTCAATTTAAAGATCCATACGGAAGTTATATTAGCGGATTATAGTTTTACCAAGTATCCCGATTTTTGATATTAGTATCGCAGAGTCTAATGATTTCTGCAATTCTTTTTTGTTTGGTCTCTTCACGTTTTGCACTATTTAGCCATGATAGGTAGCTTTTTCTGTAGCCTTTAGAGAAGTTTTTATAGTTTTCAAAAGCTTTCTGGTTTTTATCAAATGCTCTTTGAAGGTTATTTGGTATGACGCCATTCTCAACATCGTCCATTGCTGTCCAAGTGCCTGTTTCTTTTGCAAGGTTTATCATTTTCCAACCTGACTCTTGTATTAAACAAGCTTCTTCGAGTTCAATAATATATTTTTTATTTAGCGCACTCCAAGTGCTTTTGGTATTTCTATGAGTGAAATATTGTATTCGTTTGCCACCACCTAAACTTTTTACAGTCGCATCAATCCAACCAAAACATAAAGCTACTTTTACGGCTTCTTCCCAACGCATCGTCGGTATTTTGGTTTCAAGTTTATAGAAAACTAAGTATACCGCTTTATAATTGTTTTGA
>CAJQQC010000053.1 GCA_905480385.1 uncultured Winogradskyella sp. | reverse complement strand
GAAAAACCCATGTCCAGCTACCTAGTTGCACTAGCCATAGGTAAGTATGACAAGAAAATAGAAACCTCAGAAAGCGGTATTCCTATTGAACTATATTACTATCCAGAGGATTCTGCTAAAGTCGAGCCAACCTATCGCTACACCAAACAAATGTTTGATTTTTTAGAAGAAGAAATAGGATTTGGATATCCATGGCAAAATTACAAACAGGTGCCTGTGCATGACTTTCTGTACTCTGGTATGGAAAATACCAGCTTGACGATATTTTCTGATGCTTATGTGGTTGATGAGATTGGATTTAATGACAAAAACTATGTCAATGTTAATGCGCATGAGTTAGCGCACCAATGGTTTGGCGATTTGGTTACAGCAACCTCAGGCGAACATCATTGGCTACAAGAAGGTTTTGCTACCTATTACGCCTTATTAGCTGAAAAAGAAGTCTTTGGTAAAGATTATTTTGATTTTAAACTATATAATTCTGCTCAAGATTTAGCGCGACAAGATTTGGCTGGTAGTGGCACATCTTTGTTAAACCCTAAATCTAGCAGTCTTACGTTTTACCAACGTGGCGCATGGGTGTTGTATGCTTTGCGAGATAAAGTAGGCGATAAGGTGTTTCAAAATGCCGTAAAGAATTATTTAGAGAAACACCAATTTGGGAATGTAAAAACTTCTGATTTTATTTCTGAAGTGGAGGTGTTGTATAAAAAGTCTCTTACAGATTTTGTTTCAAATTGGATAGAAGCCAAAGCATTTCCGTTTAATGATGCTGTCGAGTTATTAAAAGAGCAATCTGTATTCATTCAAGAATACATGATGGTAGATTGTGAAGCAAATTCTTCAAAATGCGAAGATTATCTCAAATATTATATTTCCGACGAAGCAAAGATTAAAGTTATAGTGCAAAGACCAGATTTGGTGTCTAAAGCGACTTTTAGTGAAAGTTCAAAAGTACGTCAGGCGATTTCGCAGTATGTAACTAAAGTCTCAAACGATTTAAAAGACAATTACGAGACCTTGTTAGACGATAAATCTTATCTAACTATTGAATCAGCCTTATATAATTTGTGGATTAATTTTCCGTTGGAACGTTCAAAATATTTGACTAAGATTAGAGATACTCAGGGATTTAATGATAAAAATGTACGTTTATTATGGCTCGTATTGGCGCTAAATACCATGGAGTTTCAGCCAGAAAATAACAATGACTTTTTAAAAGAACTGTTGAGTTATACAGATGCTTCTCAAAATTTTGAACTCCGAATGAACGCCTTTACATACTTAGATTTGATAAAAGCCTGTGGTAGCGAGTGTCAATCAAATTTAGAGCAAGCAAAAACCCATCATAACTGGCGAATGTCTAAGTTTGCAAAAGATATGCTGAACCAATTAAATAACTCTAAAAATTAATGCGAGCATTAGTAATTTCTGGCGGCTGAAGTAAAGGTGCTTTTGCAGGTGGTGTGGCGCAATACCTAATAGAGCGCGAAAAACATAATTACGATATGTTTTTGGGTAAATCAACGGGTAGTTTGTTGGTACCGCATTTGGCGGTTGGAGAAATTGGTAAGTTGTATGACATTTTTACCAATGTACAGCAGCATGATATTTTTAGTATAAGCCCTTTTGTTCAGCGTAAAAAAGGTGATAGAGAATATGTGTCTATTGATTTTATAAACTCGCTATGGCAGTTTATACGTCGTAAACGTACATTTGGAGAGAGTAAAGCTTTAAAAAGGAATATCAGGCAGAATTTCACCCATTCTGAATATCTTAAAATCAAAGAAGAAAAGCATGATGTCGTTATTACAGTTGCAAATCTCTCTATGAATCGTGTGGAGTATAAGTCCATTCAAGAATGCACTTATGAAGAGTTTTGCAATTGGATATGGATTTCGTGCAATTATATTCCGTTTATGTCATTAGCTGTTGTCAATGGTCACGAATATGCAGATGGCGGTTTGGGTAGTGTAATACCAATTCGTGAAGCTATTCTTCGTGGCGCTACAGAGATTGATGCAATTGTTTTGGAAGCAGAAACCATGGGTAAGCAAAAGGTTTTGGGTAAAAACCCTTTTTCGTTAATGATTAGTTTATTTGGTCATTTGTTAGACCAAGTTGAAAAAAATGATATCGTTATAGGAAAACTAGCGGCAAAAAATAACAATGTAAAGCTTAATATTTATTATACGCCAACAACACTTACAGAAAATTCGTTAATATTTAGCAAACGACTAATGGAGAAATGGTGGCAGCAGGGTTATGACTATGCAGAAGAAAAGCATAGTTAAATTATTACCAAAGGTGACTTACTTCATCTTTTATAAAAGCTAAAGCAGCAGAACTTGGTGCTTGTTTGTCCATAAGAGCGTTTAAAACAACTTCACGAAGCTTGCTGGCAGAATCTACTTTTTCTTGCATACTTGCTTTACGTATTAACTGAATTGTTGTATTTTTTGCAGCATTAATAATATCCCAACACTTATCACTAATGTATATTTGCTGAGCAAGATTGTGCTCATATTCTTGTTCGATGTTTGCTATAAGTAATGATTCATAATGTTCTTTATTTGAAGAGTTTGGTTGTACTCTAACAATTAATTTATTTGGTGAAATTCTTTCTAGAAAAAGTGCCATACGTTCGTAAGCTTGAAGACGTAATGGCAATGCTTCTTTCTGTAATTCACGTTGCAATATATAGCGCCTTTGATGGTTTTCATTTTCTATATGTCCTTTAAAAAAATAGTAAGCAATTGCAGCAACTATAATTGCAGGAAGTAGGCTCAAGAATAACTGAAAAATACTATCAGAGGTCATAAGATTTCAATTTGTAACAAACTTAATGTGTTTTTCTGTAATATGTGCAATTAGGCCTTGTATTCTAAACCTAAATATAATTAGCATTAAAGTTGTTAATTTTTAATATCTAAAACAAGTTACTTATTATCAGCAAGAGGAACAACTTTTTCTTTTAAATCACAATGCACAACGGTAATATTTATATTTAAATTAATTTTAATAAATAAAAACGTAGTTATATGAAACGAAAATTAATTATAGGAACAATAGTCTTTGTAGTATTATATGTAATTTTTGGAGGAGATTCTAATGAAAAAAAATCAACTCTAATTTTTGAAATTGTGGACAAACAAAAAGAATTTGTTAAATTAATTGATTCTATGAGAACGCTTTACTAGAAAGAAGAAAATCAATTGAAGTTAACTAACATAAGGAAGCAAAGAAAATCAGAATTAAAAAAATTATTTAAAAACCGTAAAGTAAGCAATTGGAAAGGGAAAATAACGTCATTAACTACTGGATCGGATCAAAATGCTTATGTTAAAATAAAACTACACGGCTCAAGAAATATCACAATTGAAAATAACTCTTTGTATGGTGAAGGTATTCTTGGTAACACCAAAACTTACAGTAACTTAACAGAACTGGAAATTGGAGATTTTGTAAATTTTTCTGGCAGATTTATGTACGATTATGAGAATAAAGATTATCTTGATGAATGGTCTTCAACTGAGTACGGGAGTATGGATGAACCAGAATTTAGGTTTATTTTTAAGTCAATTAATCAATACAATCCTATAGAGAAATCTGATGATAGCGATTAATTCATTTGTAAGAATTAGCAATAGCATAATCTAAATAAGAGGAGATAACGAGAGATTTGCTAAGTGAAAATATAAATCAGTTGTTAATTACTTTATTGTCTTTACAGTAAATGTAAAGGGTTATGATAAGCTTAGTAATATTATTATGATATGTTTCTGTTAACTCTATAAGCTTTTAATGAAATTATTTTCGTTTTTTACAGAGACATAAATACAACTTCGTTCTATTTATTAAAAGTAAATTTTTTAGCTAAAAGTTTAAATGACCTACAAAAGAAAAATTATCACTTATA
>CAJQQC010000052.1 GCA_905480385.1 uncultured Winogradskyella sp. | reverse complement strand
TAAAATAATAAAGCGTAATTTGGGGGAATTACGCTTTTTTTGGTGTTTAATGCTTGTTGGATTTACATTTCTAAAGCCTTTTTAATATCATTATCCATTAAAAGCGCGATAGGATTTTCTAAAGCTTCTTTTACAGCTACTAAGAAACCTACAGATTCTTTACCGTCAATAATTCTATGATCATATGATAATGCCACATACATAATTGGTCTTATTTCAACTTTGCCATCTATAGCAACTGGACGTTGTATAATGTTATGCATACCCAAAATACCGCTTTGTGGTGGATTGATAATAGGTGTAGATAGCATGCTGCCAAATACACCTCCATTTGTTATTGTAAAGGTGCCTCCAGTCATTTCATCAACTGTTATTTCGCCTTCTCTTGCTCTTATTGCTAATCGTTTGACTTCTGACTCAATACCTTTAAAAGATAAGTTTTCAGCATTTCTTATGACTGGCACCATTAACCCTTTTGGTCCAGAAACAGCAATACTAATATCTACAAAATCGTAAGTCAACATTTCTTTTCCATCAATCATTGAATTAACTGCAGGATACATCTTCAACGCACGTACTACTGCTAGACTAAAGAAACTCATAAAACCAAGGCTTACACCGTGTTTAGCTTTAAAATCTTCTTTGTATTTTTTACGTAAATCGAATATTGGCGACATGTCTACTTCATTAAATGTAGTTAACATTGCCGTTGTGTTTTTTGCCTCTACCAAACGCTCTGCAACTTTACGACGTAACATTGACATTTTACTTCTAGAAGTACTTCGGTTTCCACCTTTAGATGTTCCCATGGATGGTACTGCATTAGTAGCATCTTCTTTTGTAATTCTACCATCACGACCAGAACCTGAAACTGATTTAGCATCAACTCCTTTTTCGCCTAATATTTTTTTTGCCGCAGGACTTGGTGTACCAGTAGCGTAAGTTTTTATTTCAGAATTAGTAGGCTTTGATTCTACCTTTTTAGAAGCTTCTTTCTTCTCTTCTTTTGGAGCTTCATTAAAATTACCTTCTGGTTTTGCTGCACTAGTATCAATTAGACAAACAACTGCTCCTACAACTACTGCGTCACCTTCTTCGTATCTATTCCCATCTGAATCTTCAAGTTTGATTATTCCGCCTGCTTCAGCTGGTAATTCCAAAGTTGCTTTATCACTATCTACTTCTGCTATAGCTTGATCTTTTTCTACATAATCTCCATCTTGTACTAACCATTCTGCAATTTCGACTTCTGTAATGGATTCGCCTGGCGAAGGTACTTTCATTTCTAAAATCATCGTTCTTTGATTTATTTAAGCTCTGATTTGAGTTTTATTAATTTTAATTTCTTTGGTTGTTTTTGCTTTTATCAAAAACATAATCTATAACTTGTTGGTGACGCATTTTGGAACGTACTGAACTACCTGCTGCTGGTGCACCATATGGACGTCTTGTTGCCGCTCTAAATTGCTTTGCTTCGTCTAAATGCATAAGCATATGACTGTAGGCTCCCATATTACGTGGTTCTTCTTGTGCCCAAACAATGTCGTTAGCATTTTTATATTTATTAAGTATGGCTCTTATCTGTTCTGATGGTAACGGAAACAATTGTTCTACTCTTACCAATGCAACATCTTCTCTTTCTAATTTATTTTGCTGGTCTTGTAAATCATAAAAAAACTTGCCAGTCACAAAAACTAGTGTCTTGATTTTATTTGCTTTTGCGTTTTCGTCATCGATTAACATTTGAAAACTTCCGTTTGCAAAATTATCAACTTTAGAAACTACTTTTGGATGACGTAGTAAACTCTTAGGTGTAAAAACTACAAGTGGTTTTCTGTAATTGGCTTTCATCTGTCTTCGTAACAGGTGAAACATATTTGCTGGTGTTGTACAGTCTACAATAAACATATTGTCTTTTGCACAGCTCTGTAAATATCGTTCCATGCGTCCTGATGAGTGCTCTGCTCCTTGACCTTCATAGCCATGAGGTAATAACATTACCAATCCGTTTTGTGTTTTCCATTTATCCTCTCCGGAAGAAATGTATTGGTCAATCATAATTTGCGCACCATTGCTAAAATCTCCAAACTGAGCTTCCCAAATGGTTAAGGTGTTCGGACTCGCCATGGCGTAACCATAATCAAATCCTACAACACCGTATTCTGATAATAAAGAATTGTAAATATTGAATTGTCCTTGGTCTTTAGAAACATTTTTAAGTAAAATAATTTCTTCTTCACTATCTTCTACCTTAACAACAGCATGTCTGTGCGAGAATGTCCCGCGCTCAACATCCTGACCAGAAATACGTACATTAAAGCCTTCAGATAATAATGAACCGTAAGCCAGATGTTCTGCCATTGCCCAATCCAATCTATCTTCATCAAACATCGTCTGACGAGATTCAACTAGACGTTGAATTTTTCGAATAAATTTTTTATCCTCAGGTAAATTAGAAATCGTTTTAGTTATATCTTTTAATATATCTTTAGACACAGTAGTGTCAACAGATTTAATCATTACTTTTTCATCCACACGAACAAAGTTTTTCCACTGTTCTTGCATGAATGGCGATATCTTGGTCTTTTCAATTTTGCGAGAATCAACTAGTTTTTCTTCAAGTTGGTCTTTGTATTCTCTTTCAATCTTTTTTACATAATCTTCATCAATAATACCTTCAGCAATTAATTTAGCTGCGTAAATATCTCTTGGATTTTTATGCTTAGAAATTGCCTTGTAAAGTAATGGCTGTGTAAATTTAGGTTCATCACCTTCATTATGTCCATATTTTCTGTAACCTAATAAATCTATAAAAACATCGCGTTTAAACTGCATTCTAAAATCTAATGCAAATAAGATAGCATGCACTACAGATTCAGCATCATCAGAGTTAACATGTAATACTGGTGACAACGTTACTTTACCTACGTCTGTACAATACGTACTAGAACGACCATCTAAATAGTTGGTAGTAAATCCTATTTGGTTATTCACAACAATATGTACGGTTCCGTTAGTTTTATAACCATCTAATTTTGCCATTTGAACAAGTTCATAGACTAATCCTTGTCCAGAAATTGCAGCATCACCATGGACTACTATTGGCAGTACTTGAGATGCATCCTCAATATCCTTCTTATCTTGTTTTGCACGTGAAATACCTTCTACAACAGCACCAACAGTTTCTAAGTGTGACGGGTTAGGCGCTATACTTAAATTTATTTTTTTTCCAGAATCTGTTTCTCGATCACTTGTCAATCCCAAATGATATTTTACATCACCATCGAAGATTTTTTCTTCATAATCTTTACCGTCAAATTCACTAAAAATATCTTTTGCAGATTTACCAAAAATATTGGTTAATGTACTTAAACGTCCTCGGTGTGCCATTCCCATTACAAACTCTTTAACTCCATAATCAGCTGCTTTTTCTATCATAGCATCTAATGCAGGAATAAGTGATTCATTACCCTCAAGTGAGAAACGTTTTTGACCAACATATTTGGTATGTAAAAAGGTTTCAAATGAAACAGCCTCGTTTAGTTTTCTGAGAATATTTTTCTTTTCTTCTGCTGAAAATTTTGAATGATTATCGTTTATGTTTAGTTTATTTTGAATCCAATCGATCTCTTCTGGCTGGCGGATATACATATACTCAACACCAATAGAGTCACAATAAATTCTCTCCAAATGATCGATAATATTTTGAAGATTTGTAGAGCCTAGACCTATAATTTCGCCAGCTGAAAATTTAGTAGATAAATCACTTTCAGATAAATTAAAGTTCTCGATTTCTAAAGTTGGCGCATACTTACGTCTTGCTCTAACAGGATTTGTTTTTGTAAACAAATGGCCTCTGCTTCTGTAGCCATCAATAAGTTTTATAACCTGAAATTCTTTTTGAACATGTTCAGGTATTTGTGTCGAGACACCCTCTACAATTTCGCCATCTAATCCATAGCTTTCCGCACCAAAATCATAACCTTGAAAAAAAGCACGCCAACTAGGTTCTACAGAATCTGGTTTTTTAAGATATTGGTCGTATAAATCAGCGAAATATGCCGTATGAGCTGCATTAAGAAAGGAATATTTATCCATTTGTTTTTTTGAGACTTTTACGTTTCAACAAAGTTTGAACAAAAGTACAACTTTTACTGTTTTTAGTTGCACTTTTAGTAATTTTATAACCATTGTTAAATCATTTTTGTCACATGAAATCATTTTTAGTAATATTCCTTATAATTTTTGATCTTTCCGTTAGCTTTTCGCAAGAGGATAGTAATTCTAACTTTTGGAACAACGTTAGTTTTGGTGGTGGAATTGGATTAAATTTTAGTGATGGTTTTTTTAGTGGCACATTAGCTCCACAAGCTATTTATAATTTCAATCCGTATTTTTCTGCTGGACTTGGGTTAACAGGAAGTTACAGTAGCCAAAAAGATGTCTTTAAATCTACTATTTTAGGTGGAAGTGTTCTGGCATTAACAAATCCTTTTCCTGAGTTACAGCTTTCGGTAGAGCTTGAACAAGTTAATGTCAGTACATCATTTCAAGGTGTGTTTTCATCTAACGAAAGAGATAATTTTTGGGCAACAGCTTTGTTTATAGGTGCCGGTTACCGAACAGGAAATGTCACTTTTGGTATCAGGTATGATATACTTTATGACGAGGATGAAAGTATTTACGCAGATCCCTGGTTGCCTTTTGTAAGATTTTGGTTTTAACCAAATACTCTCATATAGACAAACTCTAATACTCAAATTCATTATATAATCTAGTATTAAAAGATTTAGGCTATAACTTCTCTACCAAATAATTTATTAAATCCGTAGTTGTAACAATACCCATAAGCTTATCTTGATCTATTACAGGTAGTGCATGAAACTCCTTTTTTCCAAGTAGTTTTGCAACCTCTTTTATTGTCGCAGATGACGGAACACTAATAACGTTTTTTGCCATAACTTGTTCAATAGTGAACATATTATAAACTACGGTTTCTACATCATCATCATACTCATCCGTAGCATCAGCAAAACTGATTCTTAATAAGTCTGTATAACTCAACATACCTATTATTGATTTGTTTTTTACTACAGGAATATGTCTAATATTATTCCTTTTAAACAATATCTCCGCAGTTTCTAAATTATCATTACAGTCCAAAGTAATAACATCTTTTGTCATTATCTTAGTAATTGGTAATTGATGTTTCATAATTCAAAAGTTTAAAATTATTCTTTAAAATTAGTTGAAATCATGGTTATATAGCATGATAAAAATCATGTTTTTAAAGACTAAATATCAGTAATTTAGAGCTATTAAATTTTTTATTATACTAACAATTATGACAACCACTACTCCTTTTTTTAGTCCAGAAAAAATGTATACCGAATCTAAAGATTGGTTGTCATTTTTAAACTTTGTAAAAACTGAATATCTGTTTCTTTTGGACACCATGAAAGAGGTAATTTTACCTGCCAGAAATGATGATACTCAAATTGAAAAAGAAGAAATATTGATGCTATAAATAGGTCTGAAAAGCGTAACAATACAATCACCCGTATGGTAAATTCTCACATTAGGTTTCTTGAAGATTGTATTGAAAAAAAAGATAACAAAAATCAATGTTCTTTTATTAACGAACATAAATCTATTTTAGTTACGATTAATAAATATAAAAAAGAATACTATCGTCTTAAAAAGCAGCTTATTGACATCATTAAAAAGGCAAGAAAAAAGGAAAAACTAGAATACCTTTTAGATAGTAAAGGAAATTTTGAATGTGTTCAATAATTGGCTTTATACCAAACTTTTTGCCATTCGCGTTGTAGGGTGAGGAATGTAATCTCCTCGGAGAGTTTTATAATATCATCACCATCTAATTCTCTAACTCTAAATTCCTCTACATCAATGATATATAGTAAGTTAAGGTATTCTGTAAACTTATTCTGAATAAGATTATAAACTTCTTCTTTTAGAATTAACTTAAGGCTTGTTGGTAAAACCTCGCTATCAAACTCCAAGTCTACATTAGCTAATAATAAATCTTTGTTTAGCTGAACAATTAAAGCTTTATAAAGCTGAAGGCCATTTGCTTCCTCCACTAAAGCTTGAAAATTAGTTGGTAATCGCATCAGACATTTCTAGTCATTAATCCCAATCCAAATTGCTTTAAAACTATCTTTTTTTCTTCGGAAACATTTAATAATTTCAGAAGTGAAAATGCTTTTTCTGTATACATCTCAACAGCTTCTTTTGTAGCAGCTTTAGCACCAGTATCTGTAAAAATACGCTTTACATTTTCTACTTTCTCTTTATTGTTAGTAGGTTGTGTGTTGAATTCTTCAATGAGTTTACTCCGCTGGTCTTCTGAAGCAAACTCAAGAGCTTTAAGATATAGATAAGTTTTTTTATTTTCAATAATATCACCACCTACCTGTTTACCAAAAGTTTCAGGGTTTCCAAAAGCATCCAAGTAATCGTCTTGTAATTGAAAGGCTATTCCTAAATATTTGCCAAAGTCATAAATCCCTTTTTGATCTTCCACTTTAGCATCAGCAACAATAGCACCCATTTGCATGGCTGCACCAACTAGAACTGCTGTTTTGTACTCAATCATTTTTAGATATTCATCGATAGTAACATCGGTACGTGTTTCAAAATCAACATCGTATTGTTGACCTTCACATACTTCAGTGGCAGTTTTACTAAATAATTTGGCTAAAGACTGAAAGGTCTCAGGCTTATAATTTTCAAATAATTGGTAAGCCATAATAAGCATTACATCTCCAGAAAGAATTCCTGTATTTGTATCCCATTTTTCATGTACGGTTTCTTTTCCTCTTCGCAACGGTGCATCATCCATAATATCGTCATGAACTAAAGAAAAATTATGAAAAACCTCAACACTTAGTGCTGCGTCTAATGCCCTCTTATAATCAATACCAAAACAATCGGCAGCTAAAAGTGTCAATACAGGTCTTAACCGTTTTCCACCAAGTATCAATATGTAGTTGACGGGGTCATATAAATTTTTAGGGTGACGTTCTTTAACGTAATTATCTAGATGTGCCAGAAAAGTAGTTTGATACTCTTGGATATGATTCATAGTACAAAAATACAGTTTCAACCAATTTAAACTCAACATTAACAATGTTAAATAAACATTAAAACTTTGGAAACTTTTTATGTACTTAAAGTTTCCTGATGTATTTTTGTTTAATATTTATGAGAGAGAAAATTATACACAAAGCATCAGAGCTTTTTTTAACCCTTGGTTTTAAAAGTGTTACAATGGATGATATTGCTAGTGAAATGGGCATATCCAAGAAAACTATATATGTACATTTTAGTAACAAAACCAAATTGGTTGAAGCTGTAACTTTTAATCTTTTTGATGTTATCTGTGATGGTATTGATGGTATTTGTGACAATGCGCCAAACCCTATTGAAGAACTCTACTCTATAAAAATGTTTGTTATGCAACATTTAAAAAACGAGAAAGCTTCTCCACAATACCAACTAAAAAAATATTACCCATTGATTCACAATGAGTTAAAATTAAAACAGTTTGGCAAAATGCACGAATCTGTTAAGGATAGCTTAAAACATGGTGTTGACACTGGGGTTTTTCGAAATAAAATTGACATAGAATTTATATCTAGAATGTATTTCACAGGAATGACGGGCATTAAAGACGATTTGTTTTTTCCTCCTAAAAAATACCAAATGGAGTACCTAATGGAAAGCTATCTAGAATATCACTTAAGAGCTATTGTTACAGAAAAAGGCTTTGACATATTAAATCAGTTTATCACAAAAAATCAATCATAAACCATAATGAAATATCAATTTTTATTATGTTTTCTTTTACTATTTGGCCATATATATGGCCAAGACATACCAAGTAGCTTAAGCTTACAAGAAGCTGTAGACTATGCATTAGAAAACAATAGACAATCAAAAAATGCTGCCAGAGATATTGATGCTGCAAAACAGCAAAAATGGGAAACCACTGCAACCGGCTTACCTCAATTAGATGCAAAAATAAACTATCAAAACTTCTTAAAACAACAAATATCTGTTGTTCCTGCTGAGTTTTTTGGAGGTAATCCTGGGGAATTTGCCCAAGTCATATTTGGTACAAAACAAAATGCGACAGCAACTGCTACTTTAAACCAATTGCTATTTGATGGCTCTTATTTAGTTGGCCTACAATCTGCTAAAGTATTTTTAGAAATATCAGAAAATGCCAAGGTTAAAACAGATTTAGAGGTTAGAAAAGCTGTGATTAACGCATATGGAAATGTATTAATATCAGAAGAAAGTGTTTCAATTTTAGAAAAGAATATAGTTGTTGTCAATCAAAACCTAAATGAAATCGCTAAGATTTATGAAAACGGTCTTGAAGAACAAGAAAGTGTAGAGCAATTACAAATTACTTTATCTAACTTAAAAAGTAATCTTACTAATGTACGACGTCTTCGAAGTATTGCATACCAAATGTTAAATATTACATTAGGTATAGAGTTTAATACTACTGTAAAACTTACGGACGATTTAGAAACACTCGCTATTCGAAACATTTCATTAAATACTCTAGATATAGAAAATAATGTAGAGACTACAATAGATTATAAAATTGCTGCTAACGACACAAAATCTAAAGAGCTTTTACTCAAACTCGAAAAAAGTAAAGCATTACCCAGCCTAAGTGCTTTTATAAATGGTGGTTATAATAGCTTTTCTGATGATTTTGTGTTCTTAGATAATAACAATCGGTGGTTTGGATTTTCTACCGTTGGTGTAAATCTCAATGTCCCAATATTTAGTTCAGGAAAACGAAGAGCCTCTACACAACGTGCAAAAATCAATTTAGAAAAATCTAAGGATGACCTCACGGAAACTGAGCAACGTCTTAATCTTCAAATAGAAACAGCAAAAAGCAATTACCGTTTTGCAGTAGAAGATTACACAAACAAAAAACAGAATTTAGCTTTAGCAGAGAGAATAGAAAATAAAAATCAAACTAAGTTTTTTGAAGGTGTTGGATCTAGCTTTGAATTAAGGCAGGCACAAACTCAGTTATATTCAGCACAACAAAGTTTATTACAAACAATGCTAGATGTTATTAATGCTAAAGCAGAATTAGAAACTATTACCAATAAAATCTCAGCCAATTAATCAACTCAAAAGACATCTTTAAAAATGAAAAATATATATGGATTATCAGTTTTAGGACTTTTACTATTTGCTTGTAATGTAGAAAAAACTAAATCTCTTGAAGCAATTATGGAATCTAACGACTTACAAAAAATAAGAATTAAGCGTGTAGAAATTGTAGCTAAGCAACAAGAAATATCAGAAAAATTAAAACAATTAGATGCTAAAATTGCTATTCTAGATACAACTAAAAATGTGCCTTTAGTCACAACTTTTATAGTTAAAAAAGAAGTTTTTAAACACTATTTAGAATTACAAGGGAATGTTAGCACAAAAAATAACTTGGTGTTGTTTCCTGAATATTCTGGAATCTTAAAACGTGTCTTCGTCAAAAAAGGACAAAGCGTTTCTAAAGGCCAAACATTAGCAAAAATTGATGATGGTGGACTAAGTCAGCAATTATCGCAACTACAAATACAAGCTAATTTAGCCAAAACAACTTTTGATCGTCAAGAACGTTTATGGAATCAAAAAATTGGTAGTGAAATTCAATATTTACAAGCAAAATCATCTTATGAAGCTCAAGTACAAGCTGTAAATCAATTAAAACAGCAAATAGGAAAAACATATGTAAGAGCTCCTTTTAGTGGAACAATTGATGATATTATAACAGAACAAGGCAGTGTTGTTAGTGCAGGACAATCGCAATTGATGCGTATCGTAAACTTAGATGATATGTATATAGAAACAAGTGTCCCAGAGCGTTACGTTTCTGATGTAACAGAAAATAAATCTGTCGAAGTTGAATTTCCAATTTTAGGAAAAAAGATGAATGCAAAAGTAAGGCAAGCTGGTAACTTTATTAATCCTACAAACAGAACTTTTAAAGTTGAAATCGCGATTCCTAATAAGGATAAAAATATAAAGCCTAATCTTACTGCCAGATTAAAAATCAACGATTACACCAATAAAAAAGCTGTTTTAATTCCGCAAAGTATTATCTCAGAAAATGCAAATGGGGAGCAATACGTATATGTTATTACTAACAAAGATATTACAAACAATGGTGTTGCAAAACGTCAAATAGTAACGACAGGTAGAACTCAAGGTGATGTTATAGAGGTTTTAACTGGCCTCGATGGTGATATAGAAATTATTAAAGAAGGTGCAAGAAGCGTCCGAGATGGACAAACAGTAGAAGTTATTAACTTTAAAGACGACGACAATGAAACTAAATAAAAATACTGATAAGGAATTTGTATTATCCTCTTGGGCGATAAACAATAGAACCACTATGTATGTACTTATTTTATTGTTTTTCTTTTTAGGATTTTCAGCATTTTTTAATATGCCTCGCGAAAATTTTCCTGAGGTCAACGAAACCAAAATATATATCAGCACAATCTTTCCTGGAAATACAGCTGAAGATATCGAAAAACTAGTCACCGATCCATTAGAAGACAAACTAAAAACTGTTAGTAATTTAGTTGAAATCACCTCAAGCTCTCAAGAAGATTATTCAATGCTTGTTGCAGAATTTGATGAGGATATTACTGTTGAACAGGCCAAACAAAAGGTAAAAGATGAAATTGATTCTGAAACTTCAAGTGAAGATTGGCCAACTTTTAATGGCGCAAAAGTAGAACCAGACGTATTTGAATTAAGTCTTTCTGAAGAAATGCCAATTCTAAATATTAATATTTCTGGAGATTATCCAATTGAGAAATTAAAAGATTTTTCAGAATATCTTCAAGATGAAATTGAAGATTTACCTGAAATAAAAAAAGCAGATATCCGTGGTGCTCAAGATCTTGAGGTTGAAGTTGAAGTTGATATCTATAAAATGATGGCTGCACAGGTTACATTTCAAGATATTTTAGGTGCAATTGGTAATGGTAATATTACCCAATCCGCCGGTAATTTAAAAGCAAGTGGTCAGCGAAGAACCATCAGGATAATAGGAGAAATAGAGTCGCCTTCTGAGCTCAATAATTTTGTCGTTAAAACAGAAAAAGGTAATTCAATCTACTTAAAGGATGTTGCCAAAGTAACATTTCACGAAGAAGACAAAACTACTTTTGCACGAAAATCTGGTAAACCTGTGGTTATGTTAGACGTTAAAAAACGTGCAAGTAAAAATATGGTTGCTGCGTCTGAGAAAATTAGAATTATAGTTAATGATGCCATAGAAAACGAATTTCCTAAAGACTTAGAAGTGTCAATCACAAATGACCAATCTTCAGTAACCATAGGACAAGTAGATGATTTAGTAAATAATATCATTTTTGGTGTCATTTTAGTAGTAACTGTTTTAATGTTCTTTTTAGGCTTCAAAAATGCTTTATTTGTTGGTTTTGCTATTCCAATGTCTATGTTTATGTCACTAATGATTTTAAATTTTATTGGTTATAGCTTAAATACGATGGTACTCTTTGGTCTTATCATGGGATTAGGAATGTTGGTAGATAACGGTATTGTAGTCGTCGAAAACGTATATCGATTGATGGAAGAGGAAGGTTTAACTAGACTAGAAGCTGCAAAAAAAGGTATTGGCGAAATTGCTTTTCCTATTATAATTTCAACCTTAACTACAGTTGCAGCGTTTGTACCATTAGCGTTTTGGCCAGGAATTATGGGAGAGTTTATGAAGATTTTACCAATAACTTTATCCATCGTTTTAGGTTCTTCTTTATTTGTAGCCATATTTTTTAACTCGGTTTTAGTTTCACAGTTTATGAAAATCGAAGACAAAGAAATGCCGATAAAACAAATTATTAAAACAACAATTATTATTGCTGGTATTGGTCTTCTAATTTTATTCTTTGGTGGTGCTTATCGAGGTATAGGAACCGTTATGATTGTTACAGCATTATTACTTTGGGCATATCGTTTCTTCATCAGAAAGTGGGCAAACAACTTTCAAAATAAATCTTTGGTTAAACTAGAAAACTGGTATGAACGTATGCTTAGTGGTGCTCTATCTAAAAAACGACCATACATTTTAAGTGGAATAACCTTTTTATTGTTGATTGGCGCATTTATTGCATTTGGAATTTCTGTTGCAAACCAACGTACTAAGATTGAATTCTTTCCAGATAATAAGCCAAATCAAATTATTGTTTACATCGAATATCCTGAAGGTACAGCCATCGAAAAAACTAACGCTATTACCAATCAAATTGAAAAGCGTATCTACAAAGTCATTAACAAAAGTCAATACATGGATAACGGTCGTAATTTTTTAGTAGAAAGTACCGTTTCACAAGTTGGTGAAGGTGCAGGAAACCCTCAAACCGATGGTGGCTCATCTGCCGAAATGCCAAATAAAGCAAAGATTACTGCGTCCATGCGAGAATATAAATTCCGTCGTGGTGAAGACAGTGAAATTTTACGTCAAAAAGTACAAGAGGCCTTATTTGGTATTTTTCCTGGCGTATTAATTTCTGTTGAAAAAGATGCAAATGGCCCACCTGCAGGGGCACCAATTAATATTGAAATTGAAGGTAGCGATTATAATGAACTTATTGCTATAGCAGAAGAAATGCGGGAGTTCATCAATACTAAAAACATTGCAGGTATTGATGAGCTAAAAATCGATGTGAATAAAGATAAGCCAACCATGCAAGTCGAAATTGACAGAGAAAAAGCAGGAGAATTGGGTATTACAGCCCTACAAATTGGTAATCAATTACGTAATTCTATATTTGGTTCAAAAGCTGGAATTTATAAAGAAGATGGTGATGATTTTGATATCTATGTGCGTTTTGATGAAGATTTAAGATATAATACAAGTGCATTATTCAATCAGAATATCACATTTAGGGACAATACTGGTCAAATCAAAGAAATACCTCTATCAGTCGTTGCTAAACAGAAAAATAATTCTGGCTTCAGTTCTATAAAGCACAAAGACACAAAACGTGTAGTAACAGTTTATTCAGCATTAGCACCAGGAGAAACAGATGCGAGTAAAGTTGTTTCTGAAATTCAAAATGAAATGGGTAGTTTCAGAAATTTGCCAGCTGACATCAAAATTGATTACACTGGACAAATCGAGGAACAGAATAAGCAAATGACTTTTTTGATGGGTGCTTTTTTCACGGGTCTTGGACTTATTTTCTTTATATTAATATTCCAGTTTAACTCAGTATCAAAGCCAACAATAATAATGTTAGCAATATTCTTAAGTTTAATCGGAGTATTTGGTGGATTAGTAATTTCTGGAAGTGCATTTGTAATAATGATGACCATGGTTGGTATTATTTCTCTTGCAGGAATTGTAGTAAACAACGGAGTTGTTCTGCTTGATTATACACAACTTCTTATTGATAGAAAAAAGAATGAACTTGGATTAGAAAAAGAAAATTACTTAGATAGAGATGACCTTTTTAATGCAATAATAAAAGCCGGTAAAGCACGCTTAAGACCTGTTTTATTAACCGCAATTACAACAATCTTAGGGTTGATTCCTTTAGCTATAGGTCTTAATATTAACTTCTTTACATTATCCTCAGATTTTAACCCAAACATTTACATTGGTGGCGATAATGTTGTGTTTTGGGGACCATTAGCATGGACCGTAATTTATGGACTATTTATAGCAACATTCCTAACACTCATTGTAGTTCCAATATTTTTCTACTTGAGTATGCAATTAAAGGTGCGATTAAAATCTGGGCCAAGTACAACTCAAGATTTATCAAATCTTGAAACTGAGATTTCTGCAGCTTAAACTAAAGCTCTAATTGTTAAAAAAGGAGTCTGCAAATGCAAGACTCCTTTTTTTACTCAAAATAATTATTGATTTTTAATTTTCGTTCTCAGTTAGTGGCACTGGGAGTACATTAAAAATTTGATCTCCTGATCTATCAATTGGTAATGTATTGGATAAACCATAACGTCTTAAATCAAACATTCTATGATTTTCGCACCACAATGAATAACGTCTTTGATTTAATAACTCAGTCGTTAACTCAGAAGCTGATGTAGCATTTCCAGAAAAATCAGATAATGACGCTGAACCTCTAATTACATTTAAAGCATCTTCTGCATTAGCTAAATTAGATGAAAGAATACTAGCTTCAGCATATAGTAAAACTAATTCTTCATTTCTAATCATGTCAATCGGGGAGACATTACTTGCGTATAATTCCGTTTGGTTAGTTCCATTTAAACCGTCTTGAGACGTAGGGTTAGATCTTACAGACGTTTTGGAAGTTAAACGTGTATCTCCAGATTCGGCATCAGCAATCCAAGAATCATGAACAATAATTTGATCTCCATTATTATCTGTAATCTTAAATAAATCATTAGTACCATCTCCAGCTCCAAGGCTAAATACGTGCTTTGGACCTACTGTTAGATCACCGTTTAAATTAAAAAAAGAGTTGTTTAGCGCTGTCAATGCAGATGTTCCATCACCATCATAAACATAAGCTGCTGCTGCAACTGCTCTATTAAACTCCGCGAAAGTTGAGGGCGTATCAAATCCTGCAAAACCACCTAAATTGAAGGCGAAATCACTTCCCGCTGCATTTAAATCTGACATACCATCATTTAGCATGGCAATTACCGCATCTAAAGCTGCATCAAATTCTAAAATAGGACCAAGGTTTGCCGGATCAGCAACATCAACTCTAGCTCTATCATAAGACTTTATGACATCCATTAATTCATGGGCTATAATTGTTTTTGCAAAACCACTATAACCTGCGCGTTGAGCATCTGTTATAGAACTGGTATTAGCAATTGATTCCAACAAGGTGTTTGCATTTTTAATTGAACGATATCTACCCGCCCAAGGAGCTGTTGAATAAAATGAATTATTATCTAAGTTACCACCATTTGCTCCTAATAAATCTGCAGTATTTCTTGGATCTGCGTCAAATAAGTACAGTTCTCTAGCCATAGTACCAGATCCCGTTGTTTGTATACCTAAGCCATTTCTCATGGTTGCCTCAACACCAACGACCAAATTGTTTAATTGATTTACTGATGCATTGGTTAATACACCTTCTAAACTTGCCCTGTTAGGATCTACTTGTTCATCAAAACTACAAGATGTTACGCTAAAAACTAGAGCAATAGCAGCAAGTAATTTCAAATACGTTTTGTTGTATATATATGTTTTCATATTTTTCTTTTTTTAAAAATCAACTTTTAGGTGAAAGTAGAATTGTTTAGAACTTGGGAATGGTGTAACCTCAATTCCACTAGATAATCCAGCGCCTCCATTAACAGAAACCTCTGGGTCATAACTGCTATAATCCGTTATTGTAAATAAATTACGAGCTGATAATCCAATTTTAACACCACTTACATCTTTTCCTAACCACCTATATGCAGTTTCGGGTAATCTGTAATAGGTACCAATCTCTCTTAATCTTAAGTAGCCTGCTGGCTCTACAAATCGAGTTGCAACAAAGCCTTGTCCTGCTCTATCTTGCCCTGCAGGCGTGTCTAAATCTGGAGATGTTCCTCCTAAATCCGCTAATAAACGTGATAGGTTTAGGTTATCACCACCTTCTTTCCAATGTAATAAAAATTTGATATCCCAATTTTTAAAGATTGTAAAGGAGTTATCAAACGCCATTTGAAAATCTGGTTCAACATCACCAACTTGTGTAGGTACATTATTAATGTTTCCTACTAACTGTGTTACTGGAGAACCTTCCTCGATAAAAAATGTTCCTAATCCTAAACCAAAACCAGCTCCTGGTTGAGGAAAAGCAGGCACATCTAATCGCGTCACCTCAGATCGGTTTAACCAAAAATTAACGCCCGTATTCCAAATGAAGTTATCATTTTCAATAGCATTAATGTTTATTCCTAATTCAACACCATTATTTTTTAAATCAGCAAGATTGGTAGTTTCAGTTCCAAAACCTGAAGATGTTGGCAACACACGACTTAATATTAAATCATCTACCGTTCTATTATAATATGTTAGTTCTACGTTTACTTTATCAAATAATCTTGCATCTATACCTAATTCCAGCTCAGCAGATGTTTCAGGGTCAATATTAGGATCTCCTTGAAGACCTCCAATTGTGGAACCACCATTACCACCAATGGAAACCTGGTTTAAACTTGTAAAAGTCGCTCCAAAGTTTGCAGAATTTCCTGACTCACCATAGGCTGCTCTTAATTTTAATTGTGAAATGGCATCACTATTCCAAAAATCCATGTTATGTAAATTTGCTGCAATTGCTGCACGTGGAAATGCATAAAACTTATTTGGATCTCCATTTAAAGTAGACTTATCAAAACGAATTCCTAACGTTCCTATCAACATGTCTTTATAGTTAGCCTCAGTTTGTGCAAAATATCCAAAATCCTTAACCACTTGTTTTGTTTGACCTATTTGCTGCGCAGCACCCTGGCCTAGTGTTGTTTGACCCGGAATAAGTTGTGTTGCTTGAGTTAATACAAAATCACTTTGATTTTCGATATAGATAAGACCACCTTGTGTAGTGAAAGCTAAATCTCCATTCATAGCATCATGATTCCAAACCGCTACGATTTGATGATTAAAAAAAGTGAAGTTATTTTTACCAACACCTATGAAACCATTTTGATTACCACGCTGAGCTTGATGAATCTCTGGGACATAAACAAAAGTTTCATTCCCCAAATAATCTAAACCACCACTAAATGTAACTTTAACTCTATCTTTTTCAGTTTCTAATATATTAGCTGTTAATTTTACACTCTGAATGAAACGGTTATTTCTATCTTTGTTTTGCGCTAAATCTCTCACTAAAATAGGATTACCTGAATAATTTGGATTATCTGGGTAATTCCCGTTAGCATCAGGAAATAAATTAATCCATGGTCTAGTGAATGCCAGAGTGTAACCATAACTCAATCCACCTTCATTTTCATTACCTGTAAAACTTCTGCTCGAGTTAGATCTTACATAGTTTGAAGATACAGATGCACTAAACACATCTGAAATTTCAAAATCAACATTTGCTCTTAATGAAAAACGATCAAATCCAGTATTTTTTATAATACCTTCTTCATCTCTGTAAGAAGCACCTACATAATATTTTGTGTTTTCATTACCCCCACTTACATTAATTTTAGTTTCTGTAATCAAACCTTCTTCACCATAAATTTCATCTTCATAATCTATTAAACCACCATTAGCAATAGCTTGATTATAAAGAGGCACTTCAGAAGCTCCAAATTGTGCCTCTACATTTTGGGCATTCCATGGTCTTAGTCCTAATTTGTTTATTATAGTATTAAAACCAACATCTTGGCTAAAAGACACTTTTGCTTTTCCATATTTTCCACGCTTAGTTGTAATCACTACAACACCAGCACTAGCTCGTTGCCCATAAATTACCGATGCTGCCGCACCTTTTAATACCTCTACACGCTCAATATCATTTGGATCCAAATCTGCCAATCTGTTTCCAGAATTTTCTTCATTTCCTCTATTCGCTCCAGAGGCAAAACGTAAACCAGATGGGATTTCAGCATTATTTACATAAACACCATCAATTATAAATAGAGGTTGGTTGTTACCATTTATAGAAGTTATACCTCTTAATCGCAAGGCAAAACCACCTCCAGGTGCTCCAGAAGATGCTGTTAAATTCGCACCAGGAATTTTTCCATAAAGCGCCCCGTCTAAAGTTGGCTGTGCTGTTTTTCCGACTAATTCATCAGCTTTGACAACTGCAATAGCATTGGCTGAGTTAGCTCGTTTAACAGAAGTTCCTAAACCAGAAATTACAATTTCATCTAAAACTTCTTGTGACTCTAAGAGTTTTACGTTAACTGTTGATGCAGAATTAACTGTCACTTCTTTTGTTTCGTAACCTAAATAGGAAAACACCAAAACAGCAGGAAACTCAGAAATATTAATAGAATATTCTCCATCAAAATTAGTACTCTGTCCATTTGTTGTTCCTTTGACTAATACTGTAGCCCCTGAAACTGGTAGACCAGTTGCTTCATCTGATACCGTTCCTGTAACTGCTTGCCCAAAAAGGAAAACAGGTAAGAACACAAATGAAAACAAAAGCCAATTAAAAAATAGTTTTTTACTCATTTCATTATATTTAATTGATTATTATCGTGAAATTAATGAAATATTCTGAACATTTTAACGATTTTTAAGAAATTAATCTTAAAAAAGCATCAAATTCAAGGCTAGGTGATTATTAAAAATGGTATTACGCATAATAATATTAAATTTGCAATCTTAATATTTTAATATGTACAGAAGTCATACATGTGGTGAGCTAAGAGCTTCACATAACTATACAGAAGTAACACTCAGTGGATGGGTGCAAGGTGTAAGAGATAAAGGATTTATGGTTTACGTAGATTTACGTGACCGTTACGGTATTACCCAATTGTATTTTGATGAAGAACAAACTGCTAAGCAAATTCTAGAAGACGTTCAAAAATTAGGACGAGAATTTGTAATCCAAATCACGGGAAAAGTACAAGAACGCGCTTCAAAAAACCCAAATATACCAACTGGTGATATTGAAGTATTGGTCTCAAAATTAACTATTTTGAATAGCTCTATCGTACCACCTTTTACCATAGATGATGAAACTGATGGTGGTGACGATTTACGTATGAAATACCGTTATCTAGATATTCGTCGTAATCCAGTAAAACAAAGCTTAATCTTTAGACATAAAGTAGCACAAGCTGTAAGAAATTACTTATCCAATGATGATTTCATAGAAGTTGAAACACCTTATTTAATAAAATCTACGCCAGAAGGTGCTCGTGATTTTGTGGTGCCATCTCGTATGAACGAGGGTCAATTTTATGCCTTACCACAATCACCTCAGACTTTTAAGCAATTGCTTATGGTTGGTGGTATGGATAAATATTTTCAGATTGTAAAATGCTTTAGGGATGAAGATTTACGTGCAGATAGACAACCAGAATTCACACAGATTGACTGTGAAATGGCGTTTGTTGAGCAAGAAGATATTTTAAATACGTTTGAAGGTCTCACACGTCATTTATTGAAAGAAATAAATGGTGTTGAGGTTGATAAATTCCCAAGAATACTTTACGATGACGCAATGCGTTTGTACGGAAATGACAAGCCAGACATCAGATTCGGGATGGAATTTGGTGAGCTAAATGCAGTTGCACAACACAAAGAATTCAACGTTTTTAATTCAGCCCAATTAGTTGTTGGTATTGCTGTTCCAGGAGGAAATGGCTATACTAGAAAAGAAATTGACAAACTCATTGATTGGGTAAAACGCCCGCAAGTTGGTGCTTTAGGTATGGTGTATTGTCGTGTAAATGATGATAGTACTTATAAGTCTTCAGTAGATAAGTTTTATGACCAAGACGATTTGGCTAAATGGGCAGAAGTTACTGGTGCAAAAGCTGGCGATTTAATTTGTGTACTTTCTGGCGAAACCAATAAAGTGCGTGCACAATTAAGTGCGTTACGTATGGAAGTAGCCGAACGTTTAGGCTTACGTAAACCTAATGAGTTCGCTCCACTTTGGGTAATGGATTTCCCTCTTTTAGAATGGGATGAGGATACAGAGCGTTACTATGCTATGCATCACCCTTTTACATCTCCAAAACCTGGACAGCTAAGGTTGTTAGATACAAAGCCTGGCGAAGTAAAAGCCAATGCTTACGATTTAGTATTAAACGGAAACGAAATCGGTGGTGGTTCTATTAGAATCCATGATAAAGAAACGCAAGCAATTATGTTAAAGCATCTAGGTTTCTCAGAAGAAGAAGCCAGAGCACAGTTTGGTTTCTTGATGGATGCTTTTGAATATGGCGCACCGCCACATGGTGGTATTGCATTCGGTCTTGACAGATTGGTAGCCATCTTAGGCGGACAAGAAACCATTAGAGATTTTATTGCGTTCCCAAAAAACAATTCAGGTCGTGATGTTATGATTGATGCTCCTGCGCCGATTGATGATGAACAATTAACAGAATTGAGTTTAAAACTTAATCTTAAATCATAAACTTCAAAATCCTGCAAATTGCAGGATTTTTTATTAGATTTAAGCAATGCCAACTAAATCCAACTTTTTTAAACGCTTACTGATTTGGAGATATAAACACATCTCCGAAAAAAACTTTGTGTTTTTATTAGCATTACTTATTGGATTATTGGCTGGTTTAGTAGCTGTGTTTATCAAAAATATAACATATGCTATAGAGGCTATTTTCGAAAAAGGCATTATTCTATCAGAAAATAGCATCTATTTTATTTTGCCTGTTGTTGGTCTATTTTTAGTCTATCTATTCGTAAAATATATATCTAAAAAACCAAGTGAGCATGCCATTCCTTCTATATTATATTCATTATCCAAGCAAAATGGCTTAATTAAGAAACGAAAAATTTATTTACCACTAATAACAGCACCGTTAACTGTAGGTTTTGGTGGTTCTGTTGGATTACTTGGTCCTGCAATTGCATCGGCATCAGCTATTAGCTCTAACTTAGGGCAATTACTTCATATTGATAGAAAAACTCGAAGTCTATTGATTGGTTGTGCTTCTGCAGGTGCCATCGCTTCTATATTTAAATCGCCAATTGCTGCTATTATATTTGCTATTGAGGTATTTAGTTTAGACTTAACTTTTGCTTCTTTATTACCGCTTTTAATAGCTTCTGTTTCATCTGTAATTAC
>CAJQQC010000051.1 GCA_905480385.1 uncultured Winogradskyella sp. | reverse complement strand
ACTGGATGTATTACTTGTAATGCAAATAGTCCGTTATCATATTTTCGGAATTACAGGCCTTTAGGGCATGAATTACGTATGGAGTGGTTCCTGATGCAGCAATGCCTATTACAACATCTTTATCTGAAATATTATGAGAAAGCAAATCGTTCCAACCTTGTGTTTTTGAATCCTCAGCAAATTCTACAGCTTTTCTTATCGCTTTATCTCCTCCTGCTATTAAGCCTATAACTATATCGTGTGACACTCCAAATGTTGGAGGGCATTCAGAAGCGTCTAAAATCCCTAAACGTCCACTAGTACCAGCCCCAATGTAAAATAGTCGACCGCCATTTTTAAGCTTTAAAACTATTTTTTCTACAAGTAATTCTATTTGTGGAAGAGCTTTTTCAACGGCTAACGGAACAGTTTTGTCTTCATTATTGATGTTAGAAATTATCTCACTGACGGACATATTTTCTAGATTATCATAATGAGAGGCTTGTTCAGTAATTTTTTCGAAATTCATACGATAAAAATAATTAATTTGTTAGGTTAATTAGGATAAAGAAGGCTTCCTTTTATTCATGAAAAGATGAAAACCAAGGATTTTTTCCTCGGTGATGTCCTATACATAATACTATTGAATAGTATAAATCACTTCGTCTACCTCAGATAATCTAAAATACCCAAAAGGAAAATTGTCTTGATTTGTCTGATTTATACAGTTACCCCGAACCGTAGCTGGTTGCGTTTCAAACGGTCCGCCACCTTCTTCACTTCCTTGCTGCAAAAGTGTAAACATAAAATTATAGAAACGTTCCGAAATACCATAATTCCTTATAGTCACATCCATACCAGGCTCTAAATTTTCTTCAGTATAGAAACCAAAAATTTGATTCCCATCTGTAAATCTATCTTCATATACTTCTAGAGTAGGTATTTGTGGGATAGGACTCAAGAATTCAAAAAAGTAGTAATTATCAATATTTGCTGGGTCTGTATAAAAAGCTTTGAGCTCAATATCTTCTCCTAAAAAGCCGCCATCATCTTTTTGTTCAATATAATCTATAGGAACCACTGACTTCAATGTTTCGGTAGCAGTATATTGTTCATTTTCATAGAGAACAGAAAGTACATAAGTGCCATTTATTACTGGGATAAAGTTGGAGTTTCTATAGATACCTGAATTCCCGTCTTCGATAAAGTCAAACGTATTTCCGTTAGTATCAGATATTAAAACAATTGCGTTATTTGCTGGTTCTATGTCTTGGTCAAAAAATGGAGCAGTTAAAGATAATTTGATACTCTGTTCATTTCCTGATGTATTCTTAAACCAATTGATACTTGCGTCAATAACAAGTCTTTGTTGCCCTTCGTTTAAATCTACTTCTATGATATCTTCACAAGAATAAGTAGTGAAAGCAAGGAATAATATGATTGCGATTTTTTTCATCTTAAAATTGAAAATTATAAGTTACTGCAGGTACAATTCCAAAAATCGCCAATCTAGTGGCTTCATTTCTACCTGACATTCGGTTTTCTCTGAACGTTATATTTGTAGCATTTCTACGATTATATATGTTATATAAGCTAAACACCCATTGTCCTTTAAACCTTTTCTGTGAATCTAGTTTTGGGTTCAAATTAACCGACAAATCCATTCTGTGATAATTGGTTAATCGACTTGAATTTCGAGCCTCGTAAACAGGAATTGTTATTCCGTTAAATTGATATTGTCCATTAGGGAAGGTTGCAGGAATACCTGTCTGAAATAAGAAATTGGTATTAAAACTCCATTTTTTATTGAGTTCGTATGAACCTGTCAAAGTAATATCATGAGTCTTGTCCCAAGGTGTATTATACCAATTACCATTATTTATTCCAGTCTCTAACGGTGTTCTTCCTGGTGTACGTTGTTCAGATTTTGAGAGTGTATAAGCTAACCAACCTTTAAAACGACCCTCGTTTTTTCTTAATAAAACCTCAAGACCATAAGCTCTGGCTTCTCCATTCAGAATAACCTGCTCAATAGCGTCATTTGCTATTAAGTTTGCACTATCGATGTAATCGATACGGTTTTTTATGGTTTTATAGAAAGTTTCAACTTCTACGGAATATGCATTATCATTAATGCTTTTGAAATATCCTAATGCTACTTGGTCCAAGATTTGTGGCTCGATGAATCTTCCACTAGGAGCCAAAACATCTAAAGGCGTTGGAGAGCTTGTATTAGACAATAAATGCAAATACTGAGACATTCTGTTGTAACTTGCTTTAACTGATGATGACTCATTTAATTGGTAGGCCAATGAAGCTCTAGGTTCAATATTAGTAAAAGATTCTAAAACATCACTTCTACTAAAAGATTCTGTTCCGATTGGTTCTGCTATTTCGTATACCTGGAGTTGATTATTAAAATTTAGTGGATTATTATCTTGATAGACATTCAATTCGTCTTGTCCTAATCTGTGAAACGTACTTAAACGTGCCCCATAGGATAAGGATAATTTATCCGAAATTTTATGTTCGGCATCTATATAAATGGCATTTTCAAAAGCATATTTATCTATAAGTTTATCAGGGTTTATTCCTGAATTTTCATCAATGGGTTCAATTTCACCTGGATTAAATTTGTAGTAGATACTATTAAGACCATATTCTAGTTTGAAGGTATCACTGATATAATGTTTTAAATCATATTTCACATTAAAATTAGTAATACCAGATTCCCAATCAAAACCTACGAAATCTAATGTTAATCCATAGAAGTAATCTGAATAAATTGCTGAAAAATTTGAAAACAACTTATTAGAGAATAAGTGATTCCATCTAAAATTTAAAACTGTATTACCGTAAGTATTTGTAAACGAATCACCAAGACTAAAAACATCTCTACCAAAATATCCAGAAAGGTACACGCTGTTTTTTTCATTTAAGCGATAACTGAGTTTTGTATTTAAATCATAGAAATAGGCAACATTATCTAAATCAAATAACGGTAAAAACAAATGTGCATAACTACTACGACCTCCAAATAGAAATGAGCCTTTTCCTTTTTTAATTGGCCCTTCGGCTAACAATCGACTAGATACTAAGCCTATACCACCATTGAGATGAAACTCTTCATTATTACCTTCTTTTTGATAAATATCCAAAACCGAAGATACACGTCCACCATATTTTGCAGGTACGCCGCCTTTGTATAGTTTGATATCTTTTATCGCATCAGGATTAAATACAGAAAAGAAACCAAATAAATGCGATGAGTTAAAAATTGTCGCTTCGTCTAAAAGGATTAAATTTTGGTCAGCTGAGCCACCACGAACATTAAAACCAGAAGAGCCTTCACCAGCGTTTGTAACACCAGGAAGTAAGGTTATGGATTTGATAACATCAACTTCTCCTAAAACCACAGGCATTTGCTTAATGGTATTTATGGACAAGCTATTGACACTCATTTGAGGTTTACGAATATTCAATTTTTCGACATCCTCATTGATTATAATTTCATCTAAACTCTCGACAGATTCTTCAAGTTTAAAGTTTAGGGTTTTATCCGCATCCAACTCTAAGGTTAGATTCACTGTTTTAAAACCTAGGTAACTTATTTGTAGTTGATAAGTACCTTCCTCTAGGGTAAGTGAATAGAAGCCATATTCATTTGTAACAGTTCCATTTTTTAATTCAGGGATAATAATATTAACACCAATAATTGTCTCGGTAGTTGAGTTGTCTGTGACTATCCCACTGAGCGTATACTTGTTTTGTGCAGAAATTATTGATGTAAATAGAAGTATATAGGCAATGCTTCCAAGTAGGAACTTTCTCATTAACTAATTTTTATGTAAAAATAAAAAAGCCTAATTTTACATGAGGCTCTTTTAACTTAAGTTTAATTGAGTATACTCTTTAAAGTTTGACTTGGTCGCATAGCGTTACTCGTTAGTACTTCATCTGGGTAGTAATAACCAGCAATATCAACGGAATGACCTTGTATCGTATTTAACTCTTCTAAAATATCAGTTTCCTTTGCTTGAAGATTCTTAAAAATCCCAGTAAACTCATACTTTAAGTCAGCATTTTTGTTTTGGTTAGCCAAAGCTTCAGCCCAATATAATGCAATGTAGAAATGACTTCCTCTATTATCTAATTCATTAACTTTACGTGAAGGTCCTTTTTTATTCTGTAATAATTTTTCTGTGGCTTCATCTAATGCTTCACTAAGAACTCTTGCTTTTCCATTATTTGTAAAGTCTGCATAATGGTCTAGAGAAACAGCTAAGGCTAAGAATTCTCCCAAAGAATCCCAACGTAAGTGATTTTCTGTTACAAACTGCTGTACGTGTTTTGGAGCAGAACCACCAGCACCAGTTTCAAACAATCTACCACCATTCATAAGCGGAACGATTGATAGCATTTTTGCACTTGTACCAACTTCTAAAATAGGGAATAGATCAGTTAAGTAATCACGTAATACATTTCCTGTCACAGAGATAGTGTCTTTTCCGCCTTTAACACGTTCTAGTGTAAATTCTGTAGCCTTTATAGGTGATAATATTCTTAGGTCTAAGCCTTCTGTATTATGATTTAGAAGGTACTTGTTTACTTTTTTAATTAACTCAGCATCATGCGCTCTATTTTCATCTAACCAGAAAACTGCTGGAGTTTGTGAAGCTCTTGCTCTTGTAACTGCTAATTTAATCCAGTCTTGGACAGGAGCATCTTTTGCTTGACACATACGCCAGATATCTCCAGTTTCAACTCCGTGAGATATTAAAACAGTACCTAATGCATTAACAACTTCGATAGTACCACTCGATGATACTTCAAATGTTTTATCATGCGAACCGTATTCTTCAGCTTTTTGAGCCATAAGTCCTACATTGGGTACTGTACCCATGGTTGTTGGGTCAAACGCTCCATTGCGCTTGCAGAAGTCAATCGTAGCTTGATAGATTCCAGCATAGCTTCTGTCTGGAATGATCGCTTTCGTGTCTTGTGC
>CAJQQC010000050.1 GCA_905480385.1 uncultured Winogradskyella sp. | reverse complement strand
TCTTAGCATAATCATATACATTGTCTCTAAACCAATTGTATAATTTTCTGTGTGGCTTGAATTCTAAAGAACATAATGAATGTGAAATCTGCTCGATATAATCGCTCTCGCCATGTGTCCAATCGTACATTGGATAAACACACCAATCATCTCCTGTTCGGTGGTGATGCGCATACATGATACGATACATTAATGGATCGCGCATTAACATGTTTGGGTCTGACATATCAATTTTTGCACGTAAGACGTGTTCACCAGCTTCGAATTTTCCATATTTCATTCCTTGGAAAAGCTCTAAGTTTTCTTCTACGGTTCTGTTGCGATATGGGCTATTGGAACCTACTTGTGTTGGTGTACCTTTTTGCTCTCGCATAGCTTCAGACGATTGAGAATCTACATAGGCTTTGCCGTCTTTAATCATTAAAATGGCCCAATCGTAAAGCTTCTGAAAGTAATCAGAACTATACAATTCACTCTCCCATTTATAGCCTAGCCATGAGATATCTCTTTTTATCGCTTCTACATATTCTTGCTCTTCTTTTGCTGGATTGGTATCATCAAAACGGAGATTAACTGGCGCATTATACTTTTCACCTAAACCAAAACTGATACCTATAGCTTTCGTATGGCCAATGTGTAAATAGCCGTTTGGTTCTGGCGGAAAACGAAAGCGTAGGTTCTTTTTTGATAAACCGTTAGTTAAATCTTCTTCTATGATGTGCTCAATAAAATTGAGCACTTTAGTTTCTTCTGACATTGCAAAAAATTAAAGTGTAAAATTACATAAAATTGTAACAAAACTCTTTGTTTTTCTACTTATAGCTTGAACCTAAACAACCTAACATTATGAGCTATATCTGCCCAAAATGCGATAATACAACATACGACGTTGACGAAATGCGTGCAACCGGTGGCACATTGTCTAAAATATTTGATGTCCAGAATAAAAAGTTTACTTCTGTAACGTGCAGAAAATGTTCTTACACTGAATTTTTTAAAGCAAAAACCAGTGCTTTGAGTAATATTTTTGATTTGTTTACAAACTAAAGATATCCGATTTGTTGAATAGATTAGACTTTTTAGATTATAGAAGTTTTATTTTTGCGTCATGGGAATAATAAAAGTTGAAAACATACGCGTTTTTGCAAATCACGGCTGCTTAGACGAAGAAACCAAAATTGGTAGTGACTACCGTATCGATTTAGAGATAAAAGCGAATTTAAAAACCTCTGCAATGTCAGACAAACTTGTTGATACTGTTGATTACGTCTTTTTAAACAAAGTCGTAAGAGAAGAAATGGCAACGCCATCAAAACTTTTAGAAACAGTTGCAAAACGTATCCTAAACCGTATCTTTTCTGAAGACCAAATGGTTAAAAAAGCGACTATAAGTGTAAGTAAAATCAATCCACCAATTGGCGGTGATGTCGAAATGGTCACCATTAAAATGACCCAAAAACGAAAAAAGTGTTCTAAGTAGCGTAAAACATTAAATATTTTTATATTTGCCAACGCACAAAAGGTGTCGTGGCCGAGTGGCTAGGCAGTGGTCTGCAACACCATCTACAGCGGTTCGAATCCGCTCGACACCTCTACCAATCCTCAACAAATGTTGGGGGTTTTTTTAAAACATTATTATGGTTTTAGCCGTGCAAATCTTATTAATGAGTAAATGGTTTTAAATAAAAATTTACTAAACTATTAAGATCTTAATAATGACATTTTTTTTAGTCTCTAATGTTTAGTTATTCTTTTTAAGTAATTATTGTGTTTTCTTCTTTAGGTTTTGTTTTACATTCTAGAATTCCTATAATCTCGAGTTCGTGACCGTCTAGGTCACTAAAATAAATGAGTTTCGTATAATCCTTTTGTCATCAAGGTTTTAAGTTTTGATAATTAATTACATGTAAACCAAAGTTTTGGTTTATCACCTAATTTAAATAATAATATTACTAGATATTTGTTTTAATTATCCTTTACAGGGTTGATCTTCTCAATCTGCTCTTTGCTCTTCTCGTACATTTCAGGGAAAAGACCTTGAGATAATAATAATAACCCAAAACCTAAAATTACTAAAGCCACAATCTTTTTAGTTTTAAAAATACGTCGTGGTGTAAGCTTTGTTCGTAGACGTTTTGCAGCTGCTATTTTTACTAAATCTGTAATAAAATAAGTAGCAAGCATGGTAGCTACAAAAACAATAGTGCCGTTTTCTGAAGTGGTTAATGATGTGCCAATAACTATAAATCCTAACCAACCTAGGAGTACGCCTATATTTATAAAATTTAATAAAAATCCTTTGATAAAAAGTTTTCCATAACCTTTTTTTATTTCGACTTTATGGTATTCCCTTGCTATTGACCGGAAAGATTTTGATGTTTTTATAAAAGAAATGGCGCCATATACAACTAATAAAACACCTCCAAAAACTAAAAAACTAGGGTCATCCTTTACTTTTTCAACAAGTTTATTTGTGCTAAAAAAAGCAAGTAAAATAAATACAACATCTGCTAATATAACACCTAAGTTAAATATTAACGCACTTGTAAATCCCTTTGTTGCACTAGTTTCTAACAGTACAAAAAAAACTGGACCTATAGTAAAAGCAAGAATAATCCCAAATGGGATTGCTGTTAATATATCGTCATACATGTAAACATCACTATTTTACACAAATGTAGTAAAGAAAATAGGAATAAGGAAGATGCTTACATACGTTTTACACGACCTCCGAGTACTGTTTTTTTGTCAATTTTGTTTGGGTTTCCATAAATATAAACGTCACCTCCAGCTTTTACTCTAGCCACAACATAATCTGTCGCATTAACTTTAGCTACCCCAGCAGCATTTATAGATATATTTGTGGTTTTTGTAATCAGCTCTTCTCCGTTATACTCACCTCCTGTGTAGACCGTTACATCTTGATTTTTTGAGGTTCCTTTAAGATTAATCATTCCTCCAGTTACAGCCCTAACATCAATGTACGTTGCTTTGATTTTTGCTGTAATTTTACCACCTTCTTGTGCTTTTAATTTTATATCGAATTGACTTAACGTATCTTTTACACTAATCTCAGCGCCTTCGTTGACATCAATAATATCAACTGTTGTATAATATAAAATAACGCTCGTGTCATTTCCATCATAAGACTCTTCAAATTCCATACGGATTTTAAGTTTTCCGTTTTTATTTATAACCTGAACATTTCTTCTATTTGACCCGTCAATAACAACCTCGTTCTTATAAGATTTAATCATAGTCACATTAATTAAATCAAAAACTTTTACTTCTGTAAATTCTCCTATTTGTTTAACAATTAGGCTTTGTGCAGAAATTGATGTTGTGATTGTTAATACTAAGGTGGTAAGTAACTTTTTCATTTTATATCAGTGTTTTATTAAAACTATCATACAAACAAAGACTGTGCTAAACATAGTTTGTTACAGTTTTTTTTTATATGAATTACTTTATTACTAAAAAATCAAGTTAGCTAGACCTCGTTTTCTGATTTTTTTTTCACTATAATTCTTCTTGGAGAAAATATAGCTGCTATAATAACAGCTATCGCTCCTGTAATAGGACCATCGGTTAAATTAAATACACCTTTTAAAAAAAATAATGTGATTAGAAATATAACTAAGAAAATAAGAAATGAAAATAAAATGGCTTTAGAGTTAGAGTTCATAGTATTAAACTAAAATTTTTACAGCTGTTCCTGTAACAGAAACCACAGGGTAATTTGTTGTGGTTAGCTCAATCTCTACCTTAATACCAACAATAGCATTTGCGCCTAACTTATTAGCGTTTTCTTGTATATTTTGAAATGCTCTTTCCTTAACAGTATCAATACTCTCTTGAATTTTTTTATAATACTTTGATGTACTAAAACCAGAAGCTAATGTTTAGTCATTAATTGCAACACCTGTTACAATACCTAAATAATCCGCTATTTTAAAACCTTCTATAGTGTTTGTCGTTGTTAGTATCATAGTTTTTTATTTAATTACATAAAACTAACTATTCAGGTTTACCTACTAAAAAAAAATCAAGATGTTTTTTTACTAAATCGGTATTCTTAACCTTAACAACAACTTCATCACCTAATTGATATGTTTGGTCTGTCTTTTTACCAACCATAGCATATTGCTCTTGGTTAAAGTAATAGTGGTCATCTTTCATGTCACGAACAGATACCATTCCTTCACATTTATTAGAAACAATTTCAACATAAATTCCCCAATCGGTCACACCTGATATAACACCTAAAAATTCTTCATCTTGGTGATCTTGCATAAAACGAATTTGCATGTACTTTATAGAATCTCTTTCTGCTTTTGTAGAAAGGTTTTCCATATCACTACTGTGTCTACATTTTTCTTCGTAGATGTCTTCGTTAACTGATTTATTTCCATCTAAATAGTGTTGTAATAAGCGATGTGCCATCACATCTGGATAACGTCGTATTGGGGATGTAAAGTGACTATAATACTCAAAAGATAATCCATAATGTCCAATATTTTGAGTGGTATACTCTGCCTTTGACATTGTTCTAATTGTCAATGTGTCGACTAAATTTTGTTCTTTTTTACCAACAACATCTTTTAGTAGATTATTTAAGGAAGATGAAACACTGGCTTTATCTTTAAAATTAAGTTTATGACCAAATCGACCAACAACGGTTTGTAATTGTGCTAATTTAGATTCGTCTGGCTCGTCATGAACTCTATAAACAAATGTCTTTTTTGGTTTCTGTTTCCCAATAAACTCTGAAACTTTACGGTTAGCTAACAACATAAATTCTTCAATAAGCTTGTTAGCATCTCGACTAGTCTTAAAAAAAACACCTACTGGATTTGCGTTGTGGTCAAGTTGAAGTAAAATT
>CAJQQC010000049.1 GCA_905480385.1 uncultured Winogradskyella sp. | reverse complement strand
TTCTTCTAGTTTTAATAAAACTGGAGTGTTTGCTATTGGTGACCATACTTTCATCTTCATTCCCTCAGACGTATTGAAATCTAGTTTATCTGTTAAGTCTATTTGTATGTTGTCAAAAGGTGAGGCATTAAATCTTGTAACCTGAGCTACTCTACATGAATTATTCACAGACCCTGAAAAATCAGGGTTATCTATAATTGTTGGGAAAGTATTATCTCCAAAAATTGATGGAGAATCTGTCTGAAACGTGATATTTAAATCTGAAGCTGCTGTAGATTCTGTTGTTTCTGGAACACAATCTGGACCTGTATTACCTGAAACTTGAGCAAAATCATCAACATAAAAAGTACCAACATCTGTTTGATTAAATGCTACAAAAAGCACCATATCATTGTAAGAACCCGTTGAATTTAATGTAAAGGTTAATTCTTCCCAACCTGTACCCATGTGTGTTTGATTATCTTCTACATTAGCTTCAGTACCGTCTTCGAACTTTAGTAAAATTGGTAGAGATTGGTTAGAAAATATTTTGACACTAACACCTTGATCTACAGAAAAATCAATGGGCACATCTAAATTAAAAAACGCATTTTCAAAATTATCACCTACATTGGTAATCTGACCTACTTTAGTAGGATCTGCATTGATACCGGATAATTCTGGATTATCAACAACCGTAAAACTTACATTACCTACAATTTTTGTAATGTAATCAATAGTTTCACAATCAAAATCAATTGGAAATCCTAATGCAGTCTCAGTACATGGTACATCAGCAGTATTAATTTGAGAAATCTCATCTATATAAAATGTACCAGCTGTAGTACCAGGTCCATCTACAAAAAATGTTATCGTTGAGTAGTTTGCAGCTGAATCGAATGTGAAATATATTTCTTCCCATCCAGTACCCAAGTGACTAGCAATTACTTCGACGTCTCCGGCAGTTCCATTTTCTAATTTTAAAAGAATATTAACTGGTGTGGTAGACCAGAATAATGCCTTTACTGTTTTATCAGTTGATAAATCTAAAGGTTGACCTAACTCGAAGAAGAATCCTTCAAAAGCCGCACCAATGTTTACAATTTCCCCAACATTTGAAACCGTTGGATTTGCACCTGTAGCATCTGGATTTTCAACTATTTGAAATGAAGTACCATTAAATACAGTTGCATCATAGTTTACTAATGGGTTGTCAAAAGTAATAGGTATGGCTATTTCTTCAGGTATAGCTATTGTAAAGGTATCTTCAAAAGTATCAGAAGCTCCTGCAACATTTGTTGCAGTTAATACAACAGTATATGTCCCAGACGGGTATGTTCTTATTGGATTTATTAGTGTTGAATTTGGACCGTAAGCTAGATCCCATTCATATGAATCGGCATTTGTAGATGTATTTATGAACGAAACCGTTCCTGTATCTTGGTTTAAAGTATATGTGAAACCAGCAGTTAATTCTGGCAATACAACATCCTCTTCATCGCACCCTACTAAAACAAACGTAAGGGCAAGTATGGTAATACTTTTTAATCTTCTTATAATATTCTTCATGACATTTAGATTATTTTTTACTTATAATTATTGTTGGTATACTTTTACGTAATCGATTAACATAGTTTGTGGAAATAATGTTTCAGAATTCGGATTTCCTACAAAATCTCCACCAACAGCTAAATTGATGATAATGTAAAATGACCTATCATTAAAAACCCATTCACCAGTTACATCCTCTGGTGTTATTTGGTTGTAAAGCACATCATCCACATAATAGTTGATGTAATTTTCTCCCCATTCAACACCATATACATGAAAATCTGTATCAACACGTGAGTCAGAAAAATTAAATTCTTTATTTATTGAATTACCTCCTGAATAACCAGGTCCATGGACGGCACCACTTATAGTAGTTGGTTGTTGTCCTCTATTTTCCATGATATCAATTTCGCCAATGTTAGGCCAAATTTCAGTTCCATTATTGTCATCTCCTAATAACCAAAATGCTGGCCACATACCTTGGCCATTTGGTAATCTCATTCGTGCTTCAAAACGTCCAAATTGAGTTTGAAATTTATTTTTAGTTTGAATTCTTGCTGATGTGTACGAAGATCCA
Source organism: uncultured Winogradskyella sp. (assembly GCA_905480385.1). Lineage (GTDB taxonomy): Bacteria > Bacteroidota > Bacteroidia > Flavobacteriales > Flavobacteriaceae > Winogradskyella. The sequence continues at coordinate 15,800 of CAJQQC010000049.1, read as the reverse complement.
TTAAAACTTTCTTGTCTAGCAGTGATTAATAAATAGCCGTTCTCTACTGAAAGATTTTCGGTTCTATCAGTATAATACTCTAACTCATTGTTACCCCAGCCAGGGATACCCTGAGCAGTACCGTCTCCTGTTTCTATATTCCATAGAGACGAATCAAGGTTTCCGTCAGTACTAAACTCTTCATTTATAACTAAATTATCAAAAGTTGCGACTGTCTGTGTCTCGTCTGTGTTACAACTAGACATTAACAGTACATGAACAAAAATAATTATAGCTTTAAAGTCTTTGATTCTAATGTTGTTATTTTTCATGTTTTTTTATTTAATTGTTAACATTAGTAGAAGTATATATTATCTAAATAGAAATTTGACAATGTAGAACCATTAACGTTCTCGTAAATCAACAGTCCAAGGCCATCTTTGTTGGATAAGGTTATTGGAATCTCCAGAGTGCTCCATGTATCCGCTTCAAAATCAGAACTATTAAAAAACACTTGTTGTCTTCCATTTTCTACACCGTCTCCATCAAAATTTATTATAGATATTAAGAAATCAAGATTTGGTGGTATCTCACCTGGAATTAACATGTTAATGTGCAAATTAGAGTTTTCTGTTATGTCAATAGTAGGTTCTCGAAACTGATTGCCTACAAAATTAAAATTTGTGTAGTTTAAAATATTATCGCCGTTAATTGCAAAATCGTCTGATAAAGTTGTCTGAAAAGGCTGCCAATATCCATTGTAAAACTCAACAGGAACATCATCGTAAACGTCAGAAAAAATAGATATTACATCAGCTGGGTCTCTTGTTGGTGTTGGAGCAAAAACAAATTCGCCCACAACCTCAATGGTTACAGACCCTGTTGCCTGAACACCAGCCATGGTAGCTGTTATCACAGATGTACCGCTGGATAGCATTTGAATTGTTCCAGAATCTCTAATTTCTACAATAGTAGGTTCTGAAGAGGACCAATCAAAATAACTTGGTGATGCACTGACTGTTTGATTCATACCTGAAGGTAAATTAAATACCACCCTAGGTGTATCTAACACACCAGAATTACCCAAAAAAGCTTGAGAGATGGGATCCTCACCGTTATATATTTCAGGTCTTGGATTTCCTAAAGTTCCTAAATTTTCAAACTTTAGATCATCGATCCAAAACGTATATCCAAAACCTCCTGTTTCTTGAGTTCCAGCAGAATACCAAAACAGACCTCGCTCATCAAAAAGTTTTGATGCATCTGGTATTGGGATAATATATTTAGTCCAACTTGTTCCAAAACTTGTGTTTGAAATGGTTGTTTGATATTTATCTTCAATAAAATCTAGACCGAAACCAAGTTCTCCTATATTAACACCTTGAGAAGCTTTACCCCAAAATGTAAGAGCATTATATCCACTCAGATCACGACCTTGGCCTTCAACTCTAAAAATTGCACCAGCGTAATTTCCTTCAGGATCATTTGCGTTTGGAACATCTATTCTCATTGATGCTGAACTCTCGTAACCTTCGTTATTATCTATAGACCACGCTGTTGGTTTTGAACCTAAAAAAGGAAAATAAAAATCTGATCCAAGTTCTACTGGAGCATCAGTGAAAATTTCTCCTGTATTAGAGTTAGTTGCAAATACTGCATCTTCTGATAAGTCTCTCTCACAACTCACAACGGCTGTAGAAATCGCCACTGATAAGAGTATAAGTTTTGTAAAATTAAATTTTTTGTTTTTCATTTTTAAATTTTTAAATTTTATTTTCCAATGTTAATATGCACATAAGTTCTTATTTCCCATTCTTGACCGTTGTCAAATCCTACACTGCTTACTGGTGGTATTGGCGGAAAAGTATTAGGAGGAACAAAATTAGGCCCATATCTTGGTGAAAATTCATTTAATGATCTCCAGGTTCCTCTTATTCCAATTCTAGTGCTTGGTAACAAAAACCAATCGGGTTTACTAATATTTGTTGAAATATCTACCATTAACTGTAAAGGGAATGTAAGGTTAAAATCTCTGTGATAATCAAATGGTCCCCAATCGTTTACCTTAACATGGGTTTGAATCATCATTTTTTTATGGATAGCCCTTATATCTCCACCGAAACGTTTAATTAATCTATCACTATCACCATTTGCCTGTCCGTTACCATAATAAAAGTTTCCTATTACACCTGTATCGTTATTTAGTTTAGAAACCATTCTAGAGTTAATCTCCCATAAATCTTCAGCAGGTGCTGACTGTGGGAAAGCAAAAAATTGTCTATTTGCCAAGAAACCTATGTGTGCATCTGTTGTTGTTGGGAGTCGACGGTAAGTAAAACCTAAGTTTGCTGCAAATTTAGCGTCTTCAGCTTTATCATTATTCCATTCGTACATCCATGTACCGGGCGTTGGGTCATATGTTAATAGCATTTCATAACCGTAAGTCTCACGATTACCATTTCTTACTGCAAAAGGATCATCAATTACATTCCTGAGCCTTCCTGGTCCTTGAACGTCATTTGGCATCGGAGCTACGAGAGGTTTCTGATACATAAAGTTCGGAGCAATCTGAAAATCACCCATTAAATATGTGAAACCTGATAGTGCATTTACTTGATTACTACTACCTGAGTCTTTCAACCTCCAACCTGTAAATGTTTGTGTTTGGTCAGCACCACCATTAGCAACTAAGCCCATGTATGAAGCTTGTCCATACCAAAGAAATCTTCCGCCTGAATACTCGATTTTAACTTTCCCTCCCCAGTTGTCTGAAGATTGAATCTTATCATTATAAACAATATAATTACCTGGAGTACCTGTTACATCTTGATACGTTGATCCATTGAGTGGGCTTCCTGCCCATATTCCACCAATCTTAACATCAAACTTACCAAAATCTCTTTGTATAGATAGTGTAGCTCTTTCCGTAGGAAATGCTGGAATGATACCACTTCGCAATTGATTAGCATCTAAAACACGTTGTCCTGTAACAGGATCAATTTGAATTTCTGTTTCAAAATCTCTATGGTATATTCCTGTAACATCAAATTTTCCAATTTGTTTCTGGTATTTAAATAACATGGTTGGGTTTGCACCCCACCAGAGCTGTGGTCCTATCGCTGCTTTTAAACCTTCAAAAGCGCCTTTACCATCTATTTCAGTTCCAAATATTTCACCATTATAAATATCTAAATTAGGTCCATAATTAGCCTCTGGGTATAAACCAAAAAAATCACCTTCGTATCCCCAATGGTAATGTCCTGTTCTATAAAAACCTCTTAAATCAAATTCTTTGGCATTCCATTCAAATTCTGCCTTGTATACTGACACTCTGTTATTGTCAGCTAAAGTGACTTCTCCATCAGGTGAGTTAACACTAACTGATCGACCTCTATTTTCATAAAATATTTCATCAATTGGATTTGATGCAACTCTACCTAATATGTTAAAATCTACATTTGCTCGCATGTTTGATGCTGGTTTACCCTCGATACCTATAAAGTATGATTGCATATGATCAAATCCTAATTGATCAGGAAAAGATGTAGATGCTGGGTCTGGACTGTCTGGTGTAGTGATTAAATTACCACCTGTATTAAAGGTTGTAAACTGCATAGCTAGTCTACTAATACTTAACTTTTTTGTATCACTACCACCTAGAGCGGCTTTATCACCTCTTGCACGTAAAACGGCATCCATTAAATTAATATTCTTGAAGTAATTTTCAATAAAATTTTGATCAACACCTTCATTGTAAGGATTCAAAAGATGAGCTTCTTTAAGTGTATAGTAGGCTGCTCTCGGATATAATGTGTAAAGTCCTCTTTCATCATTTGGCCCTTTAGCACATATACCAAACCACTCCTCATTCATATTATTTGACCCGTTCTCAATATCTAAGTAATAACCACCATTTGACCAAGACGCATTATTATCATGAACGTCTAAGTTTTTTGTTTGACCGAATTTCCACCAACCATCGCTAAATTGAAAAGTAAAGCCTCCAATAGCATTTTGAGCTTTACCTAGTCCTGCGGCATTTTCATAAATATCTTTCCAGTTGTTAACCATATAAAATGCTTGAGATTTTTGATCTTCAGAATTACTTAGAGCGTTGAATGCGTCTGCACCAAATTCTGTCATCATTATTGGCATATCTAACTTTTCCTTAACTGTTGTAAAAGCATCAGTAAAATTAACACCACGATACATATTGGTACCAAATACATCAATATCTTTACATTCTTCTGCTACGATATCAATAAATAATACATCTCCGTTACATATGGCTATTGGGCGTTTATCATTTATAGACTTCATTTTAATTGCAGCTTCGTTCATTAGCCTATACATAGGTCTTCCACGTTTTTCACCAACCTCTCGCTTTTTATCCTCTTCATCAGGAAAGTCTTCTGTTTCTGCACCCGCCCAAAAAAGACCATAGTTGTTTTCGTTACCTAACAGAAACATTAATAATCCAGGTGTGTTTTTAAACTCCTCTGCCAAAGCAGTAACTTCTGACATTAATAATTTTTGTGTTGCTGGGTCTCTATAGTCCGTGACTGGTGTCCAAACACCATCGAGTGTAAGACCGTATCTTCCGAATGAATGGTTAAGCATTGTATAGATGCCATATTTTTCATATATGTATGTTACCCATTTAGGCTGGATACCAGTATATTGTCTTATTGCATTTACACCCATATTTTGAAGCAAACCCATTTCTGCATCAAGTGCAGCCTTAATTATATTATCTGGTTGTTCCCACAAACTATAACTGTAATTACTGCCAATAGGAATATAATCCCAATTCATTCCGTTAATCATGAAATCATTTCCATCTACAATCAATTTCATTCCATCATTAGTCTTGTTGACAGAAATTTGTGAAACTTGTGCGTATGAACAACTTGTAATTGCTACTAGAAATAATCTAAAAATTATTTTCTTCATTGTATTTGTGTTAGTTATAATTTATTATTAATGATGATATTCTCAAATTTATATGAAATTATTGCGATTATGATAAATATGACCACAATAAAAAATATACATCTTATAATTTGTTGGTTAAAATTACGAAAAAGTTAAACAAAACTCACAAGTACTTTATTAACAAATATTTATGAAATGTGATTTACGGTAAATTAAAGCTCTAAAGAAGCTTAGTATAGGTAATGTTGTAGTTTAAAATGAAAATGTTGTTTTATTATATCTCCAAAATATAATTTGTTAAGCTAGCTTCGTGAGGTAATTCCATCTTTTTTCGCAAACGATATCGTTTTACTTCCACACTACGATGAGAAATATTAAGCAAAGGAGCAATTTCTTTAGATGAAAGATTCAATCTTAGATAAGCACATAATTTTAAATCATTGGGGGTTAATACTGTATGCTTCTTTTTTATTTTCTTTAAAAAGTCTTTATCCGCATTATTAAATGCTTCTTCGAAAAATTTCCAATCTTCTGTATTGTTAATGTTTCTGTCAATAATCTTTATAATCCTATCAAGTTCTTTTCCTTTTTCTAAAGCATTTAGCTCTTTCTTAAGTGCGCCTAAAAACTCATTTTTTCTTATGAGAGTCATTGTTGATAGGCCAAGTTCTCGATTCTTGTTATCAATATCTTGTTGTAAACTTTTGTTCTTAAACTCCATAATCTGCCTTTGGTTCTCGAGCTCTTTGATTTCGAACTCTTTTTCTTTAGTAGATAATAAAGATTTCTTTTGTCTTCTGTAATACAATCTATTTATATACTGAATTATCGAAGTTATGACAATAAACAATAGCAGATAACTAACTATTGCTAAAGGTTTGAGGTATAATGGCTTTTCTATTGTAAATTTAAAAGTAGCAATATTAGAAGACATATTAGTTCCAACTTTTGCTCTAACTTCAAACGAATAGTCACCATGAGGCAGGTTTTCAAATAAAACATTTGACTTTGGCGACCAATCGCTCCAATACTCATAAATACCAACCAATCTGTATTGGTACAATGACGGAGATAGTTTTACAAAATCAGACACACTATATGCAAAGTTTAGGTTATTCTGCTTGTTCTTTAATATAGGTTCCGTAAAAATATCTAAAGGTTGAACATCTTGTTGTAATATCGAGTATGAAGCACTATTTATTGATATAGTATGCTCTTTTACACTTAATTTACCTGTATCAATAACCAAATATCCATCGGTTGTTCCTAATAAGTAAGAGTCTTTATCTAAGGATAAAATATTCTCAAAACCAGGTTTACTTTTTCTTAAATCATTTGGTAAATCAATTGTATTAATTACAGGTTTTTCTGTTAGTTTTCCTGTCTCTAAGAAAATTAATTGGTTCTTATTGAAGCTCCATAATTTATCTTTTTGTTTATCATAAATAAGCTTACCTGATATATAATTTGACGATGTAAAAAATGATGTAAAAAATTCTTCTTTTTTGAATCCTTCTGTTTTATCATCATACAAGAAAATTCCGTCCTCATAGGCATATAATATATTCCCTTTATAATTGATAATACTTGAACCTATTCCTTTATCTACTGTAAGTTTTTTTGAACTAACAACATTCAAGAAATTATCATCTAGCTTTAGTTTATACACACCTTTATATTCATGACTAACTAAAATTTCAGAACCTTTTACAAACTCAAAATACCTAGAAGAGATATCAAAACCTTCAACTATATTTCTGAGCCTCCATTTTCCCTCAGATGACTTTTCAATAATACTCAAACCATTATAGTTACCTTTTATAAGTAGGTTAGGCATACCTTCAATTGGTTTAATTATCCAAGTACCTTCTTCTCTAGAAATTTCAATAGCTTTGTTATCTTTTATCTCAAAACTTCCTTTATCGTGTCCGCAGAATAAAGTGCCATTAATCTGTTTTAAGAACCATACCTGACCTTCAGTATTAGGTATTAACTTAAATTTTTCAGAACTATTAATTGGTCTATAAAACAAACCTTGATTTGTTCCTAAATAAAGGTTCTTTGAAGTTTTTTCAGAAGCATAAACAGTACCCAAATATCCTTGATTGTCAATATAAACTCTATAGGGAGAATTAAGATTTAGTACATTAATGCCATTATCTAAACCCATCCAAATGTTACCTGTAATATCTTGGAAAGCTGAAAGAACTGTATTATTAGATAAGCCCGAATTTTTATTCATTTGGAAAAGGAGCTTACCATTAGCATCTAACATAATGACACCATTGGAAATTGTTCCCAAAATAAAATTACCGTTTCGTAATCGTATACTATTGTATACACTTACTGATGATAAAAGTGGATTGGAGGGTATGTTCCATTTTTTTAAACCTATATCATCATATTCATAAAATCCACTTTCTCGCGACTGTATTAATAATTTGTCATTATTATTAAAAATATTTACTATGTATTCCTGCTTAAACAGGACATCATCACTAATCAAAACAGATTTTCCGTTTTCTATTTTGAAAATACCTCTATCTACCTCTTGAAAATATATAGTTTCATCGACTCTAAATGCTTTTGTTATCGATGAACTAGACTCAATAATTCTAAAAGATTTTTTAGAAGTATTATAAATATAAATACGGTCTAAAGATTGAAATAACACAAACTCACCATAAGGAATTATGCTCCAAAACTCTTCATCTTCTACTAAACCTTCATTTAAGTTTTGTGAAATGGATTCATAAATTAACTTTCCAAAATTATCCCTTTTCCAAAATCCAAAATCCATATAGCTGCCCGTGTAAACTAAGTCATTAATTACAGCTACGGACCTTATAATACTCTGATTGGTTGTTGTATAAAGATTCCAACGCGCACCATTATATTCTAATAATCCTTTATTATTAGAAACATATATATTTTCATCAGTGCCTTGACTGATAGACCAATTTTGATCATCGGCGTTATAATCTTTAGGCGCAAATCTTTCAATTGGAGGGAATTCTTGACCGTAACTACTAATCAATGTAAGGAAGCTGACTAGAAATAGTGTTGTTTTAATGAATACTTTTTTTGAATACATGTAGTGTGCCTAAAGAATTTGTGTTAAGGTAATAAAAAGTTTTCAAATACTACAAACAATGACTTTTACCCTAATATACAACAACGATGTATAGGTTTTTTTTAAAAAATAAGCAATAAAAAAAGCCCAATCTTATGATTGAGCTTTTCTCTGTACTGAAGACGGGACTTGAACCCGTACGAACTAATGTTCATTGGATTTTAAGTCCAACGTGTCTACCAATTCCACCACTTCAGCAACTTGGTTACAGACTGTAACCTATTTTATATAGAGCGAAAGATGGGATTTGAACCCACGACCTCCACCTTGGCAAGGTGATGCTCTACCCCTGAGCTACTTTCGCAGTTTTTAAAGAACTTTTCGCTGTAAAAGCGGATGCAAATTTAAACTATTTCTTAAAAATGCAAAGTATATTTTAAAAATAAATTGAAATTATTTCAGTCAAAAAATTATGCTTGCTTTTTCTTTAGAAGCATACGCTTAATTTCATTGAGTTTCATTAGAGCTTCAACTGGAGTTAACGTATCAATATCTGTATGAAGTATTTCATCTTTAATCTCTTCAAGTAATGGATCATCTATATTAAAGAAGCTCAATTGCATATCATCTTTGAGAGATTTAACTTTATCCGTAAGTTCTTCAATAGAATGTGATTTCTCTAACTTAGATAATATCTTATTAGCACGTCTAATAACCTGTTGTGGCATACCTGCCATTTTTGCAACATGTATACCAAAACTATGTTCACTGCCACCTTCAACCAACTTACGAACAAAAAGTACATTGTCTTTTAATTCTTTTACTGCGACATTAAAATTTTTGATGCGAGAAAAGGTTTCTGACATTTCATTGAGTTCGTGATAATGAGTTGCAAATAATGTTTTTGGTTTTGCTGGGTGCTCATGGAGGTATTCGCTAATTGCCCAAGCAATAGAAATACCATCATAGGTACTGGTGCCACGACCAATCTCATCTAATAGCACTAAGCTTCTGTCTGAGATATTATTAAGAATAGATGCTGTCTCATTCATTTCTACCATAAAGGTAGATTCCCCCATAGAAATATTATCACTGGCACCTACTCTAGTGAAAATCTTATCTACCAATCCTATCCTAGCTGTTTTTGCTGGAACAAAACTTCCTATTTGAGCTAATAAGACTATTAATGCCGTTTGTCTTAATATTGCCGATTTACCTGACATATTTGGCCCAGTAATCATAATAATTTGTTGCGACTCTCTATCGAGATAAACATTATTAGCAATATAAGGTTCGCCCAATGGTAATTGTTTTTCGATTACCGGATGACGCCCATCTATAATTTCTAAATCAAAACTGTCATCAATTTTTGGGTAATTATATTTATTAACTTTTGCCAAACTAGCAAACCCACACAGACAATCTAACTGCCCGGTCAATTGTGCATTCTGCTGCACCTGAAGTATAAATTGATGCATCCAAGTCACTAATTCAGAAAACAATTGCTGCTCAATGACCAGAATTCGCTCTTCAGCACCTAATATCTTTGCTTCATATTCTTTAAGTTCTTCTGTAATATAGCGCTCAGCATTAACCAGAGTCTGTTTGCGTATCCATTGTTCAGGAACTTTATCTTTATGAAGATTACGTACTTCGATATAATACCCAAATACGTTATTTGATGCTATTTTTAGGGATGTGATTCCTGTTCGCTCACTTTCGCGTTGAAGCATTTTATCCAAATAATCTTTTCCTGATTTTGATAATCCTCTAAGTTCATCTAACTCTTGAGAAAAACCTTCTGTAATGGAATTTCCTTTTAATATATTAACTGGCGCTTCTTCATTTAAAGTCTGCTTAATTTTTTCTCGAAGCAAGTCACAATTATTAAGGTTGCCTCCTAGAATCTTTAAGGCATCATTATTACAATTTTCAGCAATAGATTTTATAGGAATAATAGCTTCTAAAGAGTTTTTAAGCTGAATAACTTCTCTTGGACTCACCTTAGTTGTGGCAATCTTAGATATTAAACGTTCTATATCTCCAATATGTTTAATCTGACTTTGAATCTTTTGAAGTTCAGTTTCATTATCTAATAAATATTGAACTACATCGTGACGTTGTTTTATTTTATCGGCATGTTTTAATGGAAAAGCTAACCAACGTTTTAATGTTCGTCCACCCATTGCGGAAATGGTTTTATCAATAACATTTATTAGTGTAACCGCATTAGCGTTTGTTGAATGATATAATTCAAGATTTCGGATTGTAAATTTATCCATCCATACATACTCATCAGTAGCAATTCTTGAAATTGTCGCAATATGCTCTAGTTTGTTATGTCGAGTCTCACTCAGATAATGGAGTATGACACCAGAGGCAATGATACCTTCGTGTAAATCTTCGATACCAAAACCTTTTAGTGTTTTTGTATTGAAATGCTTGATCAAAGTTTCATTTCCATAATCAGCCTGAAACACCCAATCCTCTATATAAAAGGTATGAAAATCAGTTCCAAAAATCTCAGTAAAATTATTTCGACTTTGTTTTGAAATTAAAACTTCACTGGGATTAAAATTCTGAAGTAGTTTATCAATATACTCTGCATTTCCTTGAGAGGTTAAAAATTCACCTGTAGAAATATCTAAGAATGAAACACCGATATAACGTTTATCAAAATGAACTGCTGCTAGAAAATTATTAGATTTTGAATGCAGAATATCATCATTAAAAGCCACACCAGGTGTTACCAATTCTGTGACACCACGCTTAACAATTTTTTTAGTTTGTTTTGGGTCTTCTAATTGGTCACAAATAGCAACTCGCTCACCTGCTCTAACAAGTTTAGGCAAATATGTGTTTAGTGAATGATGCGGAAAACCAGCTAATTCGGTTTCACTTTCGCTACCTGCGCCACGTTTGGTTAAAATAATATCTAAAATCTTTGAAGCCTTAACAGCATCACTTCCAAAGGTTTCATAGAAATCCCCAACCCGAAACAACAATAACGCATCAGGGTATTTAACCTTGATAGCATTGTATTGCTTCATTAATGGTGTCTCTTTTTTTACCTTTTTAGCCAATAGATTTGTGTATTTTTGTGATGATAGTAAGATTGCTAATTTAGCTAAATAACCGAGTTATGTAAAGCTAAAAAGCTAGAAGTTATCTACAAAATATTAAGATTTCAACATGCGTAAACTAAAAAATAGCGAATTAGACCGCTTAGAGGTTTCTGAATTTAAAGAGGCTAAAAAGTCTCCTATTATAATTATTTTGGATAACATTAGAAGCCTAAACAATATTGGCTCGGTTTTTAGAACAAGTGATGCGTTTTTAATTGAAAAGATTTACCTCTGTGGCATTACAGCACAACCACCACATAACGATATCCGGAAAACTGCTTTGGGCAGCACGGAAACTGTTGAATGGGAATATGCAGAAAATACGCTTGATATTATTGAGAAATTAAAATCTGAAAATGTACAGGTCTGCGCTATCGAACAAGTAGAAAACGCAACAATGCTAAACGATTTTATACCTCAGCCTAATACCAAATATGCTTTTGTTTTTGGCAACGAAGTAAAAGGTGTAACTCAAGATGCGGTTGACATCAGTAATGTTGTATTAGAAATTCCGCAATATGGAACCAAACATTCATTGAATATTTCAGTAAGCGCAGGTGTTGTGATTTGGGATGTCTTTTCAAAAATTAAAGATCAAATTTAATTCCTTGAATAAAAGAAAATATTTACAGTTTCTGATTGTTGTAATTCTTGGCATAATCATATTATTTGCTACTGGGTCATCTGCCCTTACTTATAATATATTTAGTATTCCTTTTGGAAACATCCTTGTTTGGTTTGGGCTTATAGCTCTTCAGCTATTCGCGTTTATTAGTGTTAATGGGTTTAAAATCAATAAAACATATATAGCTAAGGTCATAAGATTATTAATAACATTATTAATCTTCGTTTCTATTTCTTGGTTTGGTATTGCTTATACAATTTCTGGTAATGTCAACTTTAATTTTAATTCAACTGCTGAAGGGTTTGTGGGAAGTCCTAAGGCATCTATACTCTATTGGAATATCCTTTATACACTAATAAGTGGTCAGTTTGTATTAATGATTACATATAATCTACTTCGTTTTTTTATGAAACTCAAAAAACAATAGCAAATGTCTTCTCGATCCAAATCATCAAAGATTTCTTGGCCCACAAAAGACGTAATGGAGCAAATTTATGATCAGAGCCTTTGGGGCGGAAAAGAGTTTGATTTTTACTCAGGTATTGGTTCCCACGACCCAATGATCGTCAATATTTATGTGAAAACCGTTACTAATTTTTTAAAATCACATGACCATAAAATGACAATTTGCGATATAGGTTGTGGCGATTTTAATATCGGACAACATATTTTTAAATACTCAAAAAAATACTTTGCGATAGATATTGTTGAAGAATTAATCGAAAGAAATAAAATAAAATTCAAGACTAAAAATTTAGAATTTCTTTGCTTAGATATTGCGAATGAAGTTCTGCCAAAAGCCGATGTTATTATTATAAGACAAGTGCTTCAGCATTTATCAAATAATGAAATTCAACAGATTCTTAATAGACTTAAAACCTGTAAATACATAATTCTAACAGAACATCTGCCTGTGGGTGATTTTATACCAAATACTAATAAAATTGCTAGCCAAGGCATAAGATTAAAACAGCAAAGCGGTGTTGATATTTTGAGTGCGCCTTTTAATTTTAAAGTAAAAAAAGAAGACGTACTTAACGAAATCGTTTTAAAAAATGGTCCTGGAAAAATTAAAACCTCCTTGTTTACTTTATAGGAATCCAGATTTCTTCCTCATTAATCGGTCGCATTGGATTGTAGCTTGGTGGTAATCTCTCAAAATGAGGTCTGTCATCCAATTCAAATTTAGAATTTGACAACCAACTTGAATGAATGTTTTGCCAAAATTTAATAAATTCCGGAATTGAGCCTTTAAAATTAATAACTAAATAACGTCCTGAAGTTATACTCATAGTATCCATTTTTTCAGGAACATCGTCTAGATTAATTACCTCTACACCTATCCATTTCTCAAATGCCTCTTTTGGATTAAAAGTTTTAAAATCGAAATAATTATAGTTTTGCAGTGATAGTATAAAGACATTCTTTCGTGATTTTATCTCATTTAACCTAGGCATAAATTGTCTTGCTAACAGGGGTGTCACTTGGCTAATATTTTGGAAATTAGCTTCAGCGCTTAAACCTACTACCAAAATTTCCTCGCTATCAACTAATCTGTACTTCATCATTAATTTGATCTAAAATCCATAGATAGTCTTTTCGGTTTTTTACAAAATCTCGATCAGAGATATCAATAATTTTCACATTTAATTCTGTTTGGGATTTTAAGAACTCTAGATAACCAGAGTTTAATTGTTCTAAGTACTCATCTTTAATATCGCTTTCGTATTTACGTCCTCGCTTTTTAATATTAGCTTGTAGCCTTTCTGTATTCTGATATAGATATACGTACAAATCCGGTTTGGCAATATCTTTATACACTTGGTAAAAAAGCTTTCGGTATAATCTAAATTCGTCCTCAGGTAAAGTAACCTTTGAGAATATGAGTGATTTATTGACATCATAATCACTCACCATAAAATCTTTAAACAAATCTAATTGTGATAAATCGTCACTAATTTGTTGGTAACGGTCGGCTAAAAAAGACATTTCTAAGGTAAATGCATAACGCTCTGGCTCCTTATAAAATTTTGGTAAAAAGGCATTGTCTGCAAAACGTTCTAAGATTAATTTTGCATTAAAATCATAAGCAATTTTATTAGCTAAACTCGTTTTACCTGCACCGATATTACCTTCTATGGCTATATAATTGTAGTCATTAAAGGTGTAAGATTTACGAGGGTTTTTTAGCCTTAAACTAATTGGTTCAATAACAGAATCATCTTTACATTCTTCAAAAAGTGTTTCAATTGATTTCTTTGAAACAGGATGCTCAAAATCTTTAAGAATATCTAATAAAGGTTGTAAAACAAATTTTCGGTTTTGAATTTCAGGATGAGGAATTATTAAGTTTTTGTTTTGAATAATATCAGATTCATAGAAGATAATATCTAAATCTATTTCTCTAGATTCAAAACCATTACTGGTTTTTTTTGAACGACCTATACTTTTTTCAATTTGCTGAAGTATTTTTAGAAGTTTTTTTGGACTAAGATGAGTTTCGACTGTAATACAAGCGTTATAAAAATCATCACCTTCGAAGCCTAGTGCTGGCGTTTTAAAAACTCTAGATAGTTTTTTTACAGAACCAATACTATCAAAAATAGCGTCAACAGTAGATTGTATATAGTGCAATTTATTGCCCCTATTACTGCCAAGCGCTATGTAAACAAGTTTTAATGGTTTCATTGAATAAACAAATTAACTAAAAGAAATATTAATAGATTATCTTTACTTCAACTATTTATTAACCATTTTAATGCAGTTAAAAGACAAACTTCTTGCTCAACGCATATATTTATTTTTGGGTGCACTTTTTATAACATCCTTAGTGGTTTCTAATCTTATTTTTCAAAAATTCTTTTATTGGTATCCAATAGATATTGAGATTTTTGATTCAAAACTGTTTGAAATTTCAGTGGGTATTTTACCATATCCAATTACCTTTCTTATTACCGATTTAATAAGCGAAATCTATGGTAAAAAGCGTGCAAATGATATTGTAATTGCTGGTATTTTTGCATCTCTGTTTTCAGTTGGTATTATTTTGGTTGCCGATTGTGTACCTGCTATTTCTAATTCGCCAGTAGATAATGCAACCTTTAAAAATGTATTTAGTAAAACAATAATTGCTGTTGGTGCGAGCATGTTTGCATACTTATTTGCACAATTTGTAGATATTCGTATTTACCACTTCTGGAAAAACCGTACTAAAGGCAAACACTTATGGTTACGTAATAACTTTTCGACTTGGCTATCTCAATTTGTAGATACGTTTTCTATAATCTCTCTACTTTGTTACTTTGAGGTTTTGCCTTGGTCTAGTTTTAAAGGCTTACTCATTAGCGGTTTTTTGTTTAAAGTTTTGGTCGCAGCTTTTGATACACCATTTTTATATTTGGGTGTTTATATATTCAGAAAACGCTTTAACCTTAAGGTTAATGACGAAATAGATATCCTATAATTATAAAAACAAAGATTAAAATTCTCTTAAACTTAATGGAATTTTATGTGGTATTTAGGGAAGAAATAACTAAAGATTTAACCCAAGTAGATTATTAAGCTAATAAAACTAAAGCACCCTTTAAAAAAGTTATAAATCTATATTTGGCAATATTTTAAAAAGAGTAAAAAACAACCGGATTAGACCAAAAATTGACGTTTTTTACTCTTTTTTTGTTCATTTCAAGATAAAAACTATTTATTTTCTTGTTTTTCTCATTTATTGCATTATGTTATTAGGATACAATTTTAAAAACAACATATGAGGCAATTAAAGATTACCAAGCAGGTTACAAATAGAGAAGACAAATCACTGGATAAATATCTTCAAGATATTAGTAAAATTCCATTGATTACAGCAGAAGAAGAAGTAGAACTTGCACAACTCATTAAAAAGGGTAATCAACAAGCCTTAGATAAATTAACCAAAGCCAACTTAAGGTTTGTGGTTTCAGTTGCAAAACAATATCAAAATCAAGGTCTAAAATTACCTGATTTGATTAATGAAGGTAATGCTGGTTTAGTAAAAGCTGCAAAACGTTTTGATGAAACTAGAGGTTTT
>CAJQQC010000048.1 GCA_905480385.1 uncultured Winogradskyella sp. | reverse complement strand
TTTTGTGGAGTTATGCCCTAGTAATATTTGAATATATCTTAGATCAGTACCATTTTCTAGCAAGTGAGTCGCAAAACTGTGCCTAAGAATGTGAGCAGTTACATGTTTTTTAATTCTAGCTTTTTTTGTGGTTTGTTTTATAATATTAGCAACACTACTAGCACTGTAACGATCACCTTTTTGACCTTCAAATAGATAATCTTTTGGCCTATATTGCTTGTAGTATAGCCTTAAATCTTTTAAGGTTGATTTAGCTAGTAAGGTGTATCTATCTTTATTGCCTTTAGCATCATTGACTTTTACAAGCATTCTTTCACTATCAATATCTGAGGGTCTTAGATTCAAAAGTTCTCCTCTTCTTAGTCCAGCCGAATATAATAAAGCTAAAATGCATTTGTGTTTAATATTAGTTGTAGCGCTAATTAGTTTTTTCACTTCAGCATTTGAAAGTATTTTAGGTAATTTTTTTTCTTTCCTTGGGCGTTCTATCTGATAAAATCTATTTGGCATTCCTAGCACAATTTCGTAATAGAATTTAATACTATTAATTGCTTGATTAATATATGAATTAGATAAGTCTCTACGTACCAAAAATAAAATGTAATCTCTTACATCTTTTTCGTTTAACTGATCGATTTTTATATTAGGGTAGTGGTTAATAAATTTTTCAAAGCATGAGATATAACTTTTTACAGTGTTATTAGAATAACGTTTAATTTCTAATTTGTCTAAATAGCTCGCTGGACAATATTTATAATCAGAATATGTTTTGCGCTTTCTATACCAAGAGATATCAAAGGTTTCATCAAGTTGTTTTGAATTGCTTTTTTCAAAAAAATAATTTGTATTAATCCAAGCAATACCCCTAAATAAACTAAAAATAGTATCTAGATTAGCTTTGTTATTGGGTATGTAATGCATATTAAACTCCTTACTCCAATCAAGGTCTTTAAATTCTTTAATCAAACTATTTATGACCTTGTCTGAATAAAATTGAAGCCCAATATATTTCTTATTATCTATTAATAAATGTTTTAGTGTAAGATGTCTCTTGTTTTCCATATTACAATTTATGCATATCAAGAACCATAACCGAATATTATACGTATATTATACGTGTAATATTCAGATAATATGAAAGTAAATAAATGTTTAAACTGTAATAAAGAACTTATAGGACGTTTTGATAAAAAATATTGTGATGCCTATTGTAAGAGTGCTTATCAATATAAAAGAAATAAAGAAAATAAACCAAGTTTTTATGTTGCTGTTGATAAACAATTAAAGTTAAATAGAAAAATTCTTAAACAATATAATAAAGCAGGTAAAGCTACTGTTAGAGCTGCAACCATAATTGACAAGGGTTTTAACCCCAATTTTTTTACACACTTCTGGAAAAATAAAAAAGGTGATGTTTATCTATTTAACTACGAGTATGGTTTTTTGAAAACAAAAGAGAATAATAACGCTAAATTTATTTTGATAAAATGGCAAGATTATATGTCTAAAAACTAATTGTATTAGCTTATTTCTGAGTAAATAAAAAGCTCTGATTTTCAGAGCTTTTTAAATTGTTTTTGAAATGGTTATTCCGTCTAAGACACTCCTGTCTTATAATCGTAACGTTCGCTATTATATTTTATTGTACAAATTGTAAAAATATTTCTAAATCTCTAGTTTAGAGCACTTTTATAAGTGTCTAAACAACGCTCTCTTGCCAATTTATGTTCTACCATAGGTTGCGGATAGGTTAGTTCCTGATAATCTGGCACCCATTTTTTAATGTATTCAAGTTGCTTATCAAATTTTTGAATTTGAGAAGTTGGATTAAATATCCTAAAGTAAGGAGCTGCATCTACCCCTGAACCAGCAACCCATTGCCAATTACCAATATTACTTGCCATTTCGTAATCATGTAGTTTTTCTGCGAAATAAGCTTCTCCCCAACGCCAATCAATTAGCAAGTGTTTACATAAAAAACTACCAACTAACATGCGAACGCGGTTGTGCATAAAACCTGTTCTGTTTAATTGTCGCATTCCAGCATCTACTAGAGGATAACCTGTTTTACCTTGACACCATTTCTCAAAGTCATCTTCATTGTTTCGCCACTCAATCCGGTCGTATTTAGATTTAAAAGATTGGTCTTTGGTATGAGGGAAATGCCATAGTATTTGCATAAAAAACTCACGCCATATCAGTTCTTTCATAAATGTTTCGTTTTCCTCTGCCATGGCTTTTTGCATCATTTTGCGCACACTAACCGTACCAAATCGCAAATGAGGTCCTAATCTAGATGTACTATCCTTTGCAGGGAAATTACGTGTCTCTTCGTATTCTTTGATTACAGTAGGAGAGACTTCATAGTCTACTATTTTTTGTTCAGATCTTTCAAACCCAATATCACTTAAGCTTAGGTTTGGTAATCTGCTATCTTGTGTCAGGTTTGTAAAATGTTCTTCTGTATTGTAAATTTTAAAATCTGCAGCCTTAAATTTCTCTTTCCAGATACGAGAATAAGGTGTGTAGACTACATATGGTTTTCCGTCTTTTTTGACAACTTCATCTTTTTCAAAAATAACTTGGTCTTTGTACGTTTTAAAAGCAATAGAATTAGAACTTAAAAATTTTTGTATATCTTTATCACGTTCTGTTGCATAAGGCTCATAATCACGATTGGTGTAAACAGTATTTACATCATAAGATTGGATCAATTGCTTGTAAATCTCTATTGGTTTACCTTGGTATATAGCTAAACTGCTATTATACGTTTCCTGTAAAGTTTGACGCATATTTTGCAATTTTTCGTGAATAAATGTTATACGTGCATCGTCTTTTGGAAGTTTATCCAATATTTCTGTATCGAAAATGAAAATGGGTATTACGGGATGTTCGCTTTTTAAGGCTTTAAAAAAACCGATGTTATCGTCTAACCTCAAGTCGCGTCTAAACCAGAATATGTTGATTGGGTTACTCATAGTCTAAAAAATTCCAAAGCGCTTTTCCATTTGCTCTTTTCTGTAGTTAAAAATACTTTCAAGTTTAGGCTTAACCAAAAAAGGATGTAATAATTGCCCTAAAAAACCTAAAGGTATCTTATAATCGATAATATCTTCCATTTCTATACCACCTTCAATTTCATGAACAAAATGTTTATGATGCCACAATGCATAGGGTCCATAAAGCTGTAGGTCAACAAAATATTTTTTATGCTCATATTGAGTGATTTCACTGACCCATTTGGTCTTAAAAAACGGTAGTGGTCTTACTCTATATTGCAATAATTGTCCCGCATACATAGGTCTATCCATTCCAGAAATTATTTGCATACCCATATCCTTGGGCGTTAACTTTTCGAGATTAGCAGGATTACATAGAAATTCCCAAGCCTGATCTAATGAAATTGGCAATTTCTGTTTTTTATGTAACGTATAGATTTTCATTGTAATAAGATGTATTAACGTAACGTAAAAGTTAGTTATTTATAACTATGTAAGCGTTTAGAGATGTGGCAATGCATAGCCAAATCATGTAAGGCAATAATAAATATTTTGCTGTTTTGAGCCTGTCGTTTCTGAAGGTTATAAAGTAGTAGAAAATGACCAAGGTTAATAATATAATGATAACAAGTGCAATATTTGTTAAATGCTGACTGAAGAATATCCAATTCCAACTAACATTTAGTAGCACTTGAAATCCATATAAGATCCAGAGAAATTTTGATGCTCTATTGAAAAAGAGTTCTGCCAGATACCAAGAAAAAGTGAGCATTATTGTAGTCCAAGCTGCTCCAAAGACCCAACCTGTTGGTGTCCAAGGTGCTTTACTAAGATTGTTGTACCAATCACCAGTAGAACCACCATCCATTAGCCAACTACCAATCGCTAAGCCGGTAAAGTTTATAACTAAAAAGAATATAAAAAAGTAATTTCTTTTCATCTTACTTTGATGTAAGTGCTTCTATTTTTTCTAAAACTATTTGTGCTTCAGCAACTTTTTTATCGCTAGCTGTACGATTTGATGTAGAGAGTTTGTATGATTCTTCTAAAAGTTTTTTGTATTCTTTTTGAAGCTTTTCTAACTCTGATGTCTTTTTAAATAATCCAAACATAATTTTATTTTAGATAAGAGGTAATACGAGAGTTTGTTGGTTTTGTAATAGAATAAAAGTAATCTAATAATTCTCCATCTTCGTCTACTAGGTACTTTTGAAAATTCCACTTCACTGAAGAGTTCTGTTTTCCATTAATGGCTTTGGTCGTTAACCAAGCATATAATGGATGTTGCTCACTACCTTTAACATTAATCTTTTCAGTAATCAAAAAGTTAACACCGTAATTCACTTCACAAAACTCTTGAATCTGATTAGAGTTGCCAGGTTCTTGTTTGCCAAATTGGTTACAAGGAACACCGATAACAACTATATTTTTATAAGTATCGTTAAGTTTTTGTAATTCTTTGTACTGAGGAGTAAATCCACACTTTGAGGCTACATTTACGAATAAGATTTTTCTGCCTTTGAATTTGGATAGATCAATCGGATGACCTTGTAAAGAATTGATAGTAATATTATATAAAGATTTTGACGCATTTTGTTTTTCGTTTTTGTAGGTTATTGATAGCGTGTCAACGAATGCTTTAAATGGATTCATAATAACTTATATTTTAAAACTTGTAATACCGCAATCCATTTTAAAAATTTGTCCGGATAGAGATGCAGCTTTCTCTGAAAGTAAAAATGTTGCCATGTCTGCAACCTCTTTTGGTTGTAGGTATTTTTTTAGTGGGTGGCGTTCCTTCATATTCTCAATCATACGATCATTGCGCAATAATTTTGAAGCCAAATCTGTGTCAGTTACAGTAGGTGCAATAGCATTTACTCTAACAGTTGGTGCTAATTCTGCACCTAATGATTTTGTCAAACCTTCTACAGCAGATTTTGAAGCTGCCACTGATGCATGGAAAGGCATACCTAAATCTGACGCTACAGTGCTAAAAAATACGATTGATGGGTTAGTACCATTTTTTAGAATTGGTAAATATTTTTGGACAGTTTTTACAGCTCCAATAACATTGATTTCAAAATCATTTTTAAAATCGTTAATACTTAACCTGTTTATTGGTTTTAAATTAATACTACCAGGACAGTAAACTAAACCATCTGCTTCATTGATATCTGGTAAGTCGTCACTAATAACATCACAATTGTAATGTGTTAAGTTATCATGCGAATATTCAGGTATGGTTCTGCTAATATTTATGACTTCATGGTTTACTAAAAGGTTATTTACAATAGCGTTACCAATGCCTTTGCTACCACCTACAACTATATATTTACCCATATTATGCTGCCGTTAAAGGGCGACCTTTTAAGCGTTTTTCTATTTTTTGTTTTATTACAGTAAGACGCTTCATTAAGTCCATTAATTTGGCATCTTTTTTTTGTTTGTAGACTTCATTTACGCCAAGAATGATTTCTTTAGCTTCTCTTGCGGCTACAATTCTGTCACTTGTAGTTTTAAATGAAAACTTTCTGTTTTCAAATTCAACGGCCCTGTCTAAAATATCCATAATTTAACTGTTTTTAATGTAGTTTTGAAGTTCATTAATCTTTTCAGGCGTATTAAATGCGCCTCCGTAATATGTAGTTATTGTCGAAGACGTATCGTCTTTAACACCTCTTGATGACACACACAAATGTTTTGCATCAATAACTATAGCAACATCTTCAGTTCCTAAAGCTTCTTTTAGGTCATTAGCTATTTGTTGTGTTAAACGTTCTTGTACTTGTGGGCGCTTTGCGTAATACTGTACAATTCTATTAAGTTTAGAAAGTCCAATAACCTTTCCTGAAGAAATGTAAGCAACATGCGCTTTTCCAATAATTGGTACAAAGTGATGCTCACAATTTGAATAAAATGTAATATCTTTTTCTACCAACATCTGATTGTATTGGTACTTATTGTCAAACAATGCTATCTTTGGTTTATTCTTTGGGTCTAAGCCAGAGAATATCTCTTCTATATACATTTTTGCAACTCTATCTGGTGTGCCTTGTAAAGAATCATCAGTTAGGTCCAATCCCAAAACATCCATGATTTCTGAAAATAAAATTGAGATGCGTTCTTTTTTTTCTTTGTCGGATATGTCAAAAGCACCTGGCTTCATCGGTGTGTCAAGACTTGTAAATAAATGGTCGTCGCCTATGTCTTCAATACTGAAACCATTTAATGCTTTTCCATTTTTTTTGGTTAAAATTTCTGTTTTCATAAAATCTTTTTAATGTGCTGTCTTTAAGTACTCCAAACTTAAATCAAAGCACGGTTTATCGTTTTGAAATAGAGTTATTTGAAATTGATTTTTGTCTCGAACATTTAAATCTGCCTTCCTCAAAATTTCGTTTTTTACTATGTTTTGTGGCCCTGCCTTGTACACGTTCTCTCCACATCCTGAAACTACTTGGTTTCATTTCGCGACGCATAAGATTAATAACTTCTTGTTCTTTTAATCCAAACTGGAATTTAATGGCATCAAAAGTAGTACGGTCTTCCCAGGCCATTTCTATAATACGATCTATATTTCTTTCAGTAAATTCCATAATTATATTGGCATGGCATATTCCATATCGTATTTTACTTTTGCGTCTAAAAGCTTATCAAAAAACTTTTTATTTTCTTTAAATGTTTTATTGTCTCTAAAGTGAACAAATCTACCTTGCGCATGAATACTAGAGCCATTTGTTTTATATATTACCAATTGGTAAAAAGGAATAACCCAAGTGAAGTTTTTTAACCCTTGATTTATCATTATTAAAACACCTTTAGGTCTAAGTTCAATGTTGCCATAATTAATGTCTGAGACTATGTTCATCAAAGACTTCATGTTAGGACTTACATCATCAATAATCATGCGTTTAGATCCCACACCTTTTAACTTCAACTTCTGCACCAAAGAAAACTCACTGCCAACTAAATCAGCAATTGTGGACTTGTGTTCTTTGTTATAATGAGTTGTGTTTAAAATCATGACCTAATCAAATATACAAAATGTTTAATCTTTTATAGTTTAAGTTAAACAAAAATTAACAGAGAATTAAGATTGTAAGAATTAACGTACTAAAAAAACGCTTAATCTCTTCTAAGCATACGGTTTCTATCCTGAAGAGTATGTCGTTTTAATATCCTGTAACTTTCATTTACAACGTCAGAATCTTTTTTCATATTCCAAAGTATGTCACTGGCGCGCTTACGATTTTCTTTTATGTCTACAATAGGCTTTGGATAATCTTTACCTAATTCAAAATCATAAAATGCTGATTCCATTGGTGTCATTAGGTAAGGTTCATGGATAAAGTGTGTATCTAAATGCTCTAGTTCTGGTACCCATTTTTTTATAAAGTTAGCATCTGGGTCATGTTTTATACTATTTGCAGTTGGGTTATAAATTCTTAGTGTATTGATACCTGTTTCACCAGCTGCCATTTGTAATTGTGGAAAGTGAATACCTGGCTCAAAATCTAAAAACTGTTGTGACAAATGTGCAGATGCATCCTGCCAAGGCTGCCATAATATGTGTGTGAAAAATGAAGCTAGCATGGCACGCATTCTAAAATTTATGTAACCCGTTTCTACTAGACAGCGCATACTTGCATCAACTAAGGGAAATCCAGTTTGTCCCTCTTTCCAGGCTTTTTGATAGTGTTTAGAAATTTTTTTCTTAAGCTTATGAAAGCCTTTATTAACACTGGCTTTTTCCATGGTATGTTCCATTTCAAACTTTTGAATAAAATGTGTTTGCCAACGTAAGCGAGACAAGAAACCACCAATATGCCGCTTGTCTTTTGATTGTAGTTTTACGACTTGGCCTTTTTTGAATATTTCGCGAATCGATAAATTTCCCCAAGCAATATAAGGCGATAAACGACTGCAACTGCCTCTAGAAGCCTCAGGTTGCGAAATATGAAACATGTAATTTTCGTAGCGACCATTATAGAAGGAGTTAGCATATTTCCAACCCATAGTGCTTCCACCTTTTTGAAAAGGTGCCTCTTTGGGTGATTCTAAGTTTGTAACAGAAAAAACAGATTCTAAGGTTTCAATTTCAATATGGTTTAATAACTGATTGTTTTTGGGTTTAAACAATTCTAACTCTTGTTGCATGTAAATTTCAACACTTTCAAACCAATCATTTCGATTAACTAAACCACGTTGTACACCGTTGTTTTTATTTTCAACCCAATTGATTAAGTTATTCCTGCAATAGCGCTTAAATTCTTTATCACGTTTGTAGGTGACTAAAATACCTGTTTCTACATGAGAAAAAACAGCATCTATCTTATAAAACTCTTGTAAGTTATTAAATGCACCAATAATATCTGAGTTAACTGCTAATACTTTGGTATTATGTGATTTTAGTTGCTGGTTTAAATCTCTAATAGACTCTTTTATAAAGTTAAAATGACGTTGACTGTAATGATCATCATTGAGTAGAATATTTTCAAAAACATAAAGTAAAAGTGTGCGTTTGTTGGAATTTAATGCATTCGCAATAGCTTCATTATCCTGAAGACGCAAATCGCGTTTGAACCAAACAACATTAATATGTTCTTTATTCTTATGCATTATCTAATTTTTTAAAAAAGGCTTCTGCAGCATTAAAGTGACCTTCTAAGGTTTCTTTATTCATTCTATCTAAATTACCCAAAAGCATACCTAGCCTTGGATTACCAGAAAAGAAATCGCGATGCTTGTCCATAAACGTCCAGAATAAGCCATCCCATATATTTTGCCAATCGCCTTTGCCATAATTGCTCATTTTTTTGATGTAATTACTACTGCTTATATATGGTTTTGTTGACATTAATCCACCATCAGCAAAAAGACTCATACCATAAACATTAGGTACCATTACCCAATCAAAAGCATCGATAAAAAGCTCCATGAACCATTGGTAAACGTCATCTGGGTCAAACTCACACAAAACCATAAAGTTTCCTAATATCATCAAACGCTCAATGTGATGTGCATATGCAGTTTTATTAATTTTTTTGATGACATCGTCAATTGGCTGTATACCAGTCGTTCCATCATAAAAAGATTTGGAAATCTTCCGATTAAAATTCCAGAAATTCTTTGTGCGTTCTTCGGTGCCCTTGACTTCGTATACGCCTCTTATAAATTCTCGCCAACCCAATATTTGCCTTACAAAACCTTCTGTTGAGTTTATTGGGACATCGTTTTTTATTGCATAATCAATGGCTTTTTCAATAACCTCCATTGGATTTAATAACCCTACATTTATTAATGGTGAAAGTAAGCTATGGTTCAAAAAATGTTCTTCTTTGACAATAGCATCTTCATAAGCTCCAAACTCATGAAAACGAAATTCAAAAAATTGTTGTAGCCAAGTCTCTGCAGATTTAAAATCAATAGGGTAAACAATAAAATCATTTAAGTCTCCATAATTTCCTGAAAAATTTATTTCAATATATTTTTCAGCTTCCCTATGGTAGATTGTTTTGTTTGGAAATTGAATACTTGGTGGTGTTTTTCCTTTTGGATATTTTTTTCTGTTTTCAGAATCGAAAGTTAGTTTTCCGCCTTGAGGAGAATCGCCAGTCATTAGAATATTTCTATTCTTTCGTTCATTTTTATAAAAAGAGGTTTGGAAAAACTTCTTTTTTGTAGGTTTAAAAAACGATGATAATTCGGCTTTTGTATTTATAAATAGTGGATTGTCATACCATTTAATATCGATACCTTCTGAATAATTTTTAATACGCTTTTCAAGATAGTTGTCTGTTGGATCAATGATATGAATGATTTCTACACTTTTATCTTTTAAATATGGAAGTAGTTTTCTTATATCACTTTTTTTGTCCGTGGCATCAAAATAATCAACGCTTTTACCTTTTGACGTTAAATATTTAGCGAAAGCTTTCATGCTTGCACGGTGAAAGGCAATTTTTTGTTTATGAAATTTATATTGTTTAAAGAACAGGTATTCTTCAACTAAAAGGACGTTATCTATTTCTTCTAAAACTGATGTGTTTTTAAAAAGTTGGTGAGGAAATATGATATGTAATTCTTTTACATTCATCATCAAAATAAATTAGGTTGTAGCCAAATACGTCTAAACTTACCATTGGCATCATAACGTTCGGCTTGTGACTCAACATTAAATTTTCGGTCTCTAGGGTCATTACCGACACCAGAAACATACATCCAATTACCAAAATTGCTATGTACATCAAAGTCGAGTAGGAGCGATTCAAAATAAGCAGCACCAATACGCCAATCTAGATGAAGTTCTTTGGCAAAATAGGAGGCTACATTTTGACGTCCACGATTGCTCATCCATCCAGTATCTTTAAGCTCTATCATGTTGGCATTCACAAAATCAGATTTGGTTTTACCATTAATCCATTTTTCGATTAGATTTTTATTTGTAGTCCAATCGTAATCTTTCTTTAAAATACCATTTAACTTAAATATTTGATTACCATGTTTTAGAGATACATACTTAAAATAATCGCGCCAAATCAATTCAAATATCAACCAATAGGTAGATTGATTTTTAACATGCTCTTTTTCAAATTTCTGTACTTGCCAATAAATAGTTCGTGCAGAAATACTTCCATTAGCCAACCATGGTGAAAATTTTGAACTGTAATCTATACCAACTAACCCATTGCGTGTTTTTTTGTAGAAACCGAGTTTTTTTGTATTGAAAAAATAGTCATCTAATCGTGACAAAGCTTCAGTCTCTCCACCTTTGAACGGAAATGCCGCATTAGGATGTATTTTGAAATCTTCAAATCCTAAATTTTGTATCATAGGTATTACAGTTTTATTAGCTATTCTGTTTGAAATTGGTAACTTCTCATTTGTAGCTTTTTCTCTGATGGCTACATATTTTTCAAGCTTTTTTCGGAATACTGTAAAGACTTGGGGTAAATTTTCAATCTCAAAATTTATGTCCTCAGGGTGATATAGTAATTGATTGTAATATTTATAAAAATTGACGTTAGGAATTTTTGATTTTACTTCATTTTCTGTTGCTAATTCATCTTTAGTCCAATCATTTTGTAAATAAATATCTGTAACATTATAATTTTTAACAATCTCTTCAATGACATTTTCAGGTGCGTCTTGATGGACTAGCAAATCGATATTTAGGTTGTTTAACTGTACTCTTAAATCTGCAATAGTTTCTATTAAAAACTTTGCTCTGAACTTTTCAGTAGTCTTAAAACCGTATTTATTGAGTTTAAAATATTTTGAATCAAAGCAATAAAGACCTATGACGCGGTTATTACTTTTACAAGCTTCTGATAACACTACATTATCAATAGTACGTAGGTCGTTTCTAAACCATACTAAACTTGTTTTATTTTTTCTTTCTTGCATTTTTGACTACAATATATTACGTTTTCCCAATCTCGTTCCCATTTTTT
Source organism: uncultured Winogradskyella sp. (assembly GCA_905480385.1). GTDB lineage: Bacteria > Bacteroidota > Bacteroidia > Flavobacteriales > Flavobacteriaceae > Winogradskyella. The sequence goes on along the minus strand of CAJQQC010000048.1, from coordinate 9,634 downwards.
ACGCCATGTAAATGGTCGTTGACAAACAGGACAAATCTTTGTCGGTAAATGTTCCTTTTTTGTCCCTTTAGGCATAATTTTATTTCTTTTTGACTAAGGCATCTATCATTCCATTAAACACAAAAGCATGAAACGGTAAAACTGAATACCAATACAGCCTTCCCCAAACGCCCTTGGGTCTAAATACAGCACGTTGATACAACTTATTCTTTACAATTTTAAACTCCAACCAAGCTTCTCCGGGTAGTTTCATTTCAGCAAATAGCAGTAGCCTTTTTTCGTTTTTGTCGGCAAATAATACACGCCAAAAATCTAATGGATCGCCAGGCTCAAGGGAGGTGTCATGTGTTCTACCACGCCTTAAGCCCACACCACCAAAAAGCTTATCGACATGACCTCTAATTTTCCAAAGGCGGTTAAATCGGTACCAACCATTACGTCCACCAATTTTCCATATTTGATTTAGTGTAAACTCTTCATCTGTAACTTCTCTAAAACGTACATCTTTAAAGCATCCGTAATGAGGTAGCTCTATATGCTTTGAAAGTTGGTCATTAAAAATACCACTGCTAACAGCATCTTTCCAGCTTGATACAACTTCGTTTTGTTGAATTTTTTGAAACGCCAAATTCACAGCTGTTTTGTAGGACATCGGTTCAATATCTATATGCGAATTAATATCACTAGGTTTTCCGATAACTTCGACCTTCATGCTATCCACAAGTGCTGATGCCAATTGAAAGGATGTAGATGTAACAAAATATAACCAATACGATGATAGTTTAGGTGTTAACACAGGTAGTGTAAGTATGTAACGTTTTAATCCTCTGACTTCTGCAAACTGCAGTAACATTTCTTTGTAAGTCAATATTTCTGGCCCAAAAATATCGTAAGACTTATCGAATAGTTTTTTATTTCCTAAAGCATTTGATAAATAAGTCAAAACGTCTCTAACTCCTATAGGTTGCGTTTTGGTATTTAACCATTTTGGAGTTATCATAACCGGAAGTTTCTCAACAATATCTCTTATAATTTCGAATGATGCACTACCGCTACCAACAATAATTCCAGCTCTAAAGGTAGTTAGAGCATAATCATTTGATTTTAATGTGTTTTCAACCTGAAGTCGTGATTTCAGATGTTTAGATAATGAGTCGTCATTTACAATACCACTTAAGTAAATGACTTGATTACATTCTGTTTTGTTAACTAACTCTTTAAAATTTTGTGAACACTGTCTTTCTAATTTTTCAAAATCATTCTTAGAATTTGACATTGAATGTATTAGGTAGTAAGCAGCCTCGATATCACTTGGTATTTCTACAGATTCAGGTTTTAAGAAATCTACTTTGATAAACTTACATCGCGGATGTTCTTCAATTTCATCAGGAATACGTTCCATGTCACGAACACAACAAACTAACTCATGATTATCTTCAAGTAACTGCAATGCTAATCTCTTAGCGATGTAGCCTGTAGTTCCTGTAAGTAATATTTTCATGAATAAATTTTTATTTATCGCGGTGTGAAAAACCGTTTTTTGGACGTTGGTATTCTAATCGTGTTTTTAATTCAGGTATCGCATAGCCGTCCAATCCATTTATAGTTGCTACTTTAGCTTTAGATAAATTAATAAAACCATCTTTTTCTATCAGAGAATCTGGTACATATAGTTTTTCAATCTTTCCAACCAAAAGTATGGTATTATTAGCTTTAATATCATATTCTTCAACAAATTTCATGGCCATTTGAATAGGACTATGCTTAACAAATGGTGCAAAAAACCCATCCTTATATTCTTCGTGAAGTTGCGTGACATCAAATTCTGAAACATCAGAATTGTACTTTGCAGATGTATGATGAGCATCTTCTATAATATCTTCATAAACATGGTTTACAGTATATTTACCTGAAGTTTTAATGTTATCATAAGTATCTCTAATTACAGTAGTTGGTCTTAAAAAAAAGCCCAATAATCCTGGATTAGAACCCATGTGAGTTAAGGAACTAAAAACGGCAACATTACTAATTCCGTCTGTGTCTTTAGTACCTATGAGATTGGCTGATTTGTAACCAGAGCAGCTATTGATAAGATTTATACGGTATAGATGATGCATTTGGTTAATGTCATTCAAACTAAATTCAGCCATCTATAGGTTTATAAAATTATTAATTTTTACATTTTTGGCCTTTAAATCAAACATTAAATTATATAGCCCAAAGAACGTTCTGTTTATATAAATAAAATGAGTAGAACCTCTGTTACCATTCATTTTTCTTAACTCTGTACTTTTAGAGTAACGTTGACCCATCTCTGCAACTTGGTTAAAAAAATCTGGATTTGAAAAATCGAACGTTTTATTATGAAATGGTAGTGTAAATAGGCTTAATAAATCGTAAAACATAGCACTAAAAAACTCGATTTCTTCCTTGGAGTCGTCTGCACGTAGAATTTCTAATTCATACAGTTTTTGAGTAAAAACCTCAGTATTATCAATACTTTCTTTTTTTGCTAATTCAAAATAAGGAATATAAAATTCATCAGGAATTGCTTTCATACAACCAAAATCTAGAGCAATGAGTTTTCCTTTATCTGATACTAAAAAGTTTCCTGGATGTGGATCTGCATGTACTTTACGAAGATTATGGATTTGGAACATATAGAAGTCCCACAAGGCTTGCCCTAATTGATTAGAAATCGACTGATTGTTATTATGGGTTACAAATTCTGAAAGGTGTTCACCTCTCTTGTAATCCATTGTTATTATTCTTTCTGAGGATAAATCTCCGTAATAATTAGGGAACTCAAGATTAGAAATATGTTTACAAGCTTCAACTACCACTTTGCTCTGCTCAATCTCCAATGTGTAATTTGTTTCTTCGGTAAGCTTATTTTCTACTTCTTTAAAATACTTATCAGAGTCTTTACCTTTTATATTAAACATTTTTATTGCTATAGGCTTAACTAATGCTAAATCTGATGCAATACTTTCTGCAACCCCAGGATATTGAATTTTTACAGCAAATTTTTTCCCATTCTTAGTTGCAAGATGGACCTGCCCAATACTGGCAGCGTTTACTGAGGTTGCGTTGAAAGTATCAAACAAATCTTCGGGGTGTTGTCCAAAATATTTTTTGAACGTTTTTATCACCAATGGCGGTGATAATGGGGGAACCGAAAATTGTGATAAAGAAAATTTTTCGACATAAGCTTTGGGTAAAATACTTTTTTCCATACTTAGCATCTGTGCTACCTTGAGAGCACTACCTTTAAGCTTTTTTAGACTGTCATATATGTCTTCTGCGTTATTTTGATTGAGGCGTTCTTTGGCATCTTCCTTTGAATTTACCATTTTGTCACCATAATACTTTAAATAATTAACACCAACTTTTGCACCAGTAGAAACTAGTTTACTAGCTCTGGATATCTTAGTAATAGGTATGCTGTCTATTGTTTTCATTTAGTTCATTTGCATTTTTTCTTTGAACAAAAATTTACCAAAGTCAATGATACTTTTAAGTAGTGTTATATCTATTAAATCAAAACTTGCTCTAACAGATTTTTCAATAAAAATGTCTGTTTTTTCAAATGAAGTAGAAGTATCATCTAACCAAAATTTCATGGTTACTAATAACTGAAACCAAGCAGATTCTTTTAAACCTCTAGTTTGAATTTTTTGCAATTGATCTTGTTGCACGTCAATCAAATTGATTCCTAAACGCTCTATATAATTATTAAAACTCCTTTTTAGTTGCGATAACACTCTTAGAGACTTCATGTCATCCTTATTGCCTTTAAACGCGTGAACTACATAACTTCGATTTGCAGTTAGGTTCTCGAAGAATGTAAAATAGAAACTTAATAATTTATTTTGAGGATCAAAATTTTGATAGTCTTCACTTTTTTCAAGTGCATTGTATGTATTGTCAAAGAAAACCTTAAAAATAGATTGTTCTAAAGCTTCAAATGAAGAAAAAAATTCGTAAAATTTTGATTCATCAAAATTATTATCCTTTGCAAAAGCATACACAGATTTTGTTTTGTGGTCGTGCATAAGCACATAATCCATGTAAAATCTTATGATGTCTGTTTGTGAGATTGATTTTTTCTTAGCCATGATAATGTTATTTCAAATCAAAGATAAGAATGTTTAACTATTTATAATAATAGTTAAACAAAATTTAACAAGAGATCACAAACAAAAAAATAAATCATTAAATCTTTTTGGGATAATAGTATTTTTTTCGGAGCCAAAATGATACTCGAACCAATAAAATTAGAGCAGGAACCTCTACTAATGGCCCAATGACGCCTGCAAATGCTTGACCAGAATTGAGTCCAAAAACAGCAATAGCGACTGCAATCGCCAATTCAAAATTATTTCCTGCGGCAGTAAATGCTACAGAAGCTGTTTTGTCATATTCAGCACCTGTTGCTTTGGTAAAGAAAAATCCAATAATAAACATTAAGGTAAAATAAACTAATAGTGGTATGGCTATGATAACAACATCCATGGGAATTTCTACAATCAATTCGCCTTTTAGTGAAAACATAACTGTTATAGTAAATAATAACGCTATTAAGGTTATTGGAGATATTTTTGGAATAAATTTGGTGGTGTACCATTCTTCGCCTTTTAATTTTATTAAAATTAATCTACTAAATATTCCCATAACAAATGGAATTCCTAAATATATGGCAACACTCTTTGCTATTGTGTTAATAGAAATATCTACGATTGCACCTTGAAATCCAAAATAGGGTGGAAGTATGGTTATAAAGATCCAGGCATAAAAACTGTAGGCAAAAACTTGAAAAATACTATTTAAGGCTACCAGACCAGCGCCATATTCGCTGCTACCTTCTGCTAGATCGTTCCAAACTAAAACCATAGCTATACAACGTGCTAAACCAATTAATATAAGACCAACCATATATTCTGGATAGTCACGTAAAAATGTAATCGCCAAAACAAACATTAAAACAGGTCCAATTATCCAATTAAGAATTAATGAAATAGAAAGAATTTTTGTATTCTTAAAAACCTTAGGTAATAATGCATAATTAACCTTTGCGAGAGGTGGATACATCATTAAAATCAAACCAATGGCAATCGGAATATTAGTTGTTCCACTACTGAATGAGTTAATGAAGTCTGGAAAGGTTGGAATAAAATAACCAAATCCAACACCTATTGCCATGGCAACAAAAATCCATAATGTGAGATTTTTATCAAGAAAACTTAATTTTTTTGATGTCATTTTTTTAAGAATTTATTTGTGAAAAGACATAAAATAACTCAGTCGCGATTTGTAAACTTCTTTCTCTGTACTTTTCTAGTTGTTGCGGAGTATTATCAAAAGCTTTTGGGTCATCATAACGAACTGGAATTCGTTGTTCTGCTCCAGCAATAAATGGGCAATTTTCATCGGCATGAGAGCATGTCATTATTGCAGCAAAGTTACTGGATGGATTGAAGTCAGCATCAAAAGTTTTTGAAAAACATATGATTGGATTATTATTCTCTGAAAACTTGATAGCGTAAACAGGATTCTTTTCGTTAGAAAGCTTTTCTATATGAAATCCTTGTTTTTTTAAAGTCTCTTCAACAACAGTAAACATTGCTGTTGCTTCAGTTCCACCAGAATAACAAAATACATTTTTGATTTTAAAATTATTTGCCATCGTTTGTGCCCAAATTTGAGATAAATGACTACGACGTGAATTATGAGTGCAAATAAAGTTAAGATTTATGTTTTGGTGATTGTTTTTTTTAGTCTGAATATAAGTTTTTAATATATCTAAAATTTGTTTACGCTCTTTAGAAATAGTTGATATATCTAGTGAACTTATTATATCATTCAAAGTGTTAAATTGCATTATTATTTGGGTTTTAGGTTAACAGCAGCCAGATTCTGGAGTACAACAATTTGAGGTTTGTGATTGAATTTCTGAAAGCTTCAGTTTTGGTTTCTGTGAAGGTATACCACAACTATCTAAAGCCAAACATGCAGTTTTTGTAGATTGTAATAAGAAGCTACCATTTTCAAAGCCTAAAAGATACTTGCCGATAGTATCGGATTGGTATTCAACCTCTATGTCTACATCTCTTAATCCTAATTTTTCTTCAGATAGGTTAATGATGCTAAGTAGCTTTTCTGGATGTAATCTATGGTCATAATCGTCAGCTTCCCATAACTGAAAGTTTATGAGACTTTCTTGTCTGAGTGTTCCGCCACAATCGATAAAGGTTTTTGATACTTTACCAACTTCTGTTACGTGAAAGTGTCTAGGAACCAAATCTCCATTTGGTAATTTAAACTCAATCGTCTCTAATTGATTGAGGTGCTTTTTTATTTCTGATAGTTTCATAAATTATGAGTTTAACAGCAATTATTATTTAATATATCTTGATTCAAAAATTGATGTAATGTGTTTTTCATCTCAGACCATTTCGTGTTGTCTATACAATAACAAACACTTGTACCTTCAATATTTCCTGTTATTAAACCAATATTTTTTAATTCTTTTAGGTGTTGTGAGATTGTAGATTGTGCTAAACCGATTTCTTCAACCAAATCACCACAAATACAGGTGTTTGTATTAAAAATGTGTTGTAAAATAGCCACTCGTGCCGGATGAGCAAAGGCTTTAGCTAATTGAGAAATTTTATTTTGTTTTTCTGTAAATATTTCAGATTTAACCAATCCCATAATTACTTTATTTGTTTATTGCAATATTACGATTAAAGATATTATTATGCAAATAATATTAATTTCATATTTTGAGTAAAAGAGAAGTATTTTAAGTAATCCTTAACAATTTCAGCTTAAGTGAAGTTGTAATTTTACACTACAATTTAAACACTAACACTTTTTTAATATGAAAAAATTTACAGTATTAGCATTTGCTTTGACATTAATGTTTAGTATCAATGCCCAGATTACAACACCACAACCAAGTCCACATACTAAAATAGAGCAGAAGGTTGGATTAACAGATGTAACGTTAGAATATTCTCGCCCAGGAATGAGAGAACGTACAATTTTTGGAGATCTAGTACCTTATGGTAAAATGTGGCGTACTGGAGCTAACAAAAATACTATGATATCTTTTAGTGATGATGTTGTCGTTGATGGGCAAACGTTAAAAGCTGGTTCTTATGCAATTTTTGTAACACCAAATGAATCTGATTGGGATGTTGTATTTTATACTGATACTGAAAATTGGGGTACACCTGCAAAATGGGATGCTGCTAAAGTCGCTGCAAAAACAACTGTAGAGACTATGAAATTACCAATGATGGTAGAAACTTTTACAATAACTTTTGATAATCTGTCAAACAATTCTGCAGAGATTGGATTTATTTGGGCAGATACAATGGCAAATATTAAATTCGAAGTACCTACAGATGCATCTGTTTTAAAAGCTATTAAAAAAACAATGGCTGGGCCAACAGCAAATGACTATTACGCATCAGCTGTTTATTTTATGAATGAGGATAAAGACATGGTAAAAGCTGAAAAGTGGATGGACAAAGCAATGAATATGATTAAGGAGCCTGCTTATTGGCAGTTAAGACAACAATCTTTGTTATTTGCAAAAATTGGCAAAAAGAAACAAGCTGTGGAAACTGCTAAAAAATCTTTAGAAGGCGCAAAAAAGGCTGGAAATGCTGATTATGTAAAAATGAATATGAATTCTCTAAAAGAATGGGGAGCTATGTAATTTCTATTAAGAATTAAAAAAAAAAAAAGCGACTATATAATGTCGCTTTTTTTTAGTTTAAAATCTAGTTTTTATTGACTTTAAATGTATGTCTATTATCTTTTGAGACTACTTCAATAAAATAAAGACCTTCAGATACTGATGTTATATCTATTACAGATTCAACATTCATATTTTCTAAATCTACCTTTTTAATTAATCGTCCATTTAGGTCGTATATATTTGCTAGGAGTAAATCTACTTGATTAAGCTTTCTTAAGTTAAATACCCCATTAGAAGGATTAGGATATATTTTGACTACTTGATTTAGACTATCAAAATCTTTTACAGATAGAGCAAAATTACAGTTGTACACTGCAAGCTCATCTATATACCAACCTTCTCGGCCATTACAACCATCTGTTCCCATTTCAAAACGAAATTTGATTGTAGAATTTGCGGTAACACCAACTTGACTTAAATCTACTATACTAGTACCCCAAGTACTTGTTACAGAGCCTTCATCAGAGCCCGTAAACGCATCTTGATTTTCCATTGGATTATCATTACCTGAGGAAGCCGCATTTATTGTTCCATTGTAAGGATTTGTTGTGAATGCTGAGGATGGTAATATTTCCCAGCTTCCTGAATCTAATTGATATTTAATATTTGCACCATCCCAATTAGCTTCTGTTGCTACATAATGGTTAAAAAATAACTCAGTAATACCTGTTGTGTAATTAGGTATTGTAATCAAAGGACTTTCTAAACGTATAATTCCATTTTCTAAATCTGTGGTACAATTACCGTTAATTGGGTCGGTGCCAAAAATTGCATTTCCTGTTCTTTCATTAGGTAAATTAGAAGACAATACCCAATCTCTACTTTCCCAAGTACTTGCATTTTCTGGTAACTGAGTAAATGACCAACCATCTGTTCCGGTTTCCCAATCCTCTGAAAAAATTGGATTTGTTGTTGATGCTCCACATGGGGATGGTGACGTACCCAATACTGGTTGAAAATTACAAGCATCCGGATTGATCCGCATTTCTACAGCTAATATTACATCAATAACTGTCTGTACGTCATCTACCGTGATAATCTCACCAGATAATCCTGCAGGTGTATTTGTAGTAGACAAGCCTTCTAAATCTATTCCTAGTAAATCATTTGCTGAAGCCTCAAGAGCGTCCGCTAAATCTTCAAAATCACTAGTCGCAGTTAAATATTGACTCTGAGCTCTCCAAAATATATGAGCAGCTTTTGTAAATCCTATGCTCGAAATTGTGTACGTATTGTAAATACCTCCATCTACGAGTAAGGCATAAGCATGATTTGGGATACCAGAATTAATGTGTACACCTCCAGAATCACCTGTGTTACACCAATACACACCATCAGTAACTTTTCCTGGGTCACCGTCACAGGTTGGATCCCACATGTCTCTTATAGCACCACCAAACGCAGTTGCATCTTCTCCCACTCGCCATCGGTCAGAACTATTACATGCATTTCTTATTGAATTGTCATCATCCGCATCTTCATAGTTGTTGAGTAAATCTATAGTTTCTCCCCAAATGTCCGAGTAAGCTTCGTTAATTGCTCCTGATTGCCATGCGTAAATTAAATTATTTGTGTATTCAGTATAAGCATGACCCCATTCATGAGCAATAACATCATCAGAGGCAGTACCATCACAATAATTTGCAGAAAACCCATTCCAAGTTGCATTTGGACAACTGATATTTGGATTATTGTTTATAGTAATCATTTGAGCATCAGCGCCATCATAAGATGTGTAACTAAATGCATTTTTAAAAAAATTATAAGTATGCTCAGAAGCAATAACTTCATTCTGCTGCCAATCTGAAAGAGAACCAGGCAAAGCATCACCTTCTTCCCAAACTATATTAACTGGATTTGTGT